>JAZFSN010000209.1:0-16278 GCA_036446195.1 Thermodesulfovibrionia bacterium
ATCCATGTAAAGCTATTAACAACATAAAAGCCGACAAAACCCATAACCGCTGAAGCAAAAGACGTCCGGATAAATGATCTGATGATACTCCTTCCATTGACTCTTTTAAGTTTCTTTCTTAAGAGTATAAAAAGCACCAAAAAATTAAATGCAGCTGATATGGCAAGGGCAAATGCAAGCCCTCCGTGCTTCAACGGTCCAAACAACAGCGCGCAGAATAAAGTATTTATCAAGACTGAAAGCAAGGCGACCTTCAACGGCGTCCTGGTATCCTGCAGAGCATAAAATGTCGTTCTGACAGTTCTGAAACCTGCAAACGCCCAGAGTCCCGTCGAATAAAAAATCAGAGCATATACTGTACCACGAGTGGCATTGTAATCAAATCCGCCCCTCTGAAAAAGAACATTTACAATTGGCTCTGAGAGCACTATAAGTCCTGCCATTGCCGGAAGAGTAAGAAAGAAAACAAGTCTCATGGAGAAAGAAAATGTATCCCTTAAGGCATCTATGTCATTTACAGCGGCCTGTCTGGACAAAGACGGCAACATTGCCGTAGACACCGCTATTATGAATATGCCTACAGGTATATTCAGCAACCTGTACCCAAGATACAAATAAGTTACACTCCCCTCATGCAGATATGAGGCAAATATGGTACTGATCAAAACATTGATCTGCACAACACCCATCGCTGCAGCAACAGGGATCACAAGGACAATAATCTTTCTAAAACCTTTATGAACAAATGAAAAAACTGGTTTTACATTGTATCCCCGCTTTATTAGAGCCAACAACTGTGTACCATATTGAAGAGCTCCGCCTAATGTTACACCGAGACCGACGGCAAGAATTGGAACAGCGAACTCGGGAGCAATAAAAACAATTGATGCGATAATGGCAAGATTAAAGGAAGCCGGTGCAATGGCAGGGATAAAAAAAGATCTGAGTGAATTTAGCATACCCATTGCCAAAGCGGCAAGGCTTATAAACAGAAGGAATGGAAACATTATACGTGTCAGCTTAACTGTCAGTAAGAACTTTTCAGGGTCCGGTTTAAACCCGGGGGCAAACACTGCAACTATATAGGGAGCAAAAATAATACCGGCTAAACAAACAATTATCAGAACAGAAAGCAGGAATGCAAATACAATCCCTGCAAGTCTTTTTGCTTCTTCCTTACCCTCTTTTGTCAGATATTCAGTAAAAACAGGTACAAAACCGGCTGAAACAGAGCCCTCTGCAAAAAATTCCCTGAGAAGATTGGGAATTCGAAAAGCTACAAAAAAAGCATCCGTAATACCAGTCGCTCCAAAGGCCCATGTAATTACTATTTCTCTGATTAGACCAGTTACGCGGCTTACTATTGTACCGGCTGAGGTCTTTGCTGCCGCTTTTGCTATGATACGCTTTTCATCCATTTCGTAATCGTCAATCGTCAATAGCTCTTAGTTCGTAGCTCATGGCTCATAAATAGTACAGATAAATAAAATAATTCACTGTCGGTAATCCCCGTTCCCGCCGCTTTGCTTCGCAAAGCGAAGCAGCAGGCAGACACAGGACAGGCCGTTGTTAATTGCTAATTGGTTAATTTTTCATTTTGCAATGCAATTTGAGTTTTGTCATTTGTCATTTCACCTATGAGCTATGAGCTATATTCACGGCCTCTACTTGACTTTCATCTGCAGTTAATGTTACAAAATAGAATATTTTATTGCTGGGTTATATTGTTGATTCATTATTAATGCGCTTTGTAAATGACAGAACTTAAACCGCACAGAAAGGTTCTGATGCAGGTTATTTCTAACGCTATAAACTGAGAGTGAGGTAATCTTTTGCCCGCGAGAGCAGTACCAAAGAAAAGCAAATCGGTCAAGAAAAGGATCAGGCAGGCTAAAAAAAGAACGCTGAGAAACCGGGCTGCCAAAAGTATGCTTAAGACACTTATCAAAAAAATTGAATCTGAAGTTGCAAGCAAAAATATAGAAGGCGCTAAAACTGCCTTAAATGAAATTATTAGTGCTATTGACAAAGCTAAAGCTAAAGGGCTTGTCCACAAAAATACCGCCTCAAGAAAAGTCTCACGGCTGACGAAACTGGTCAATTCCTTATCCCTGCCTGTAGCAGCTTAATTAATAGAATCTCAAGGGCAAGTTCAGGCCGTCCGGATGTCTTTATTCCTAAATCAGCTTCATGCAGGTTTTGAAATACACTGTAGAAATTTTCCTGCGTAAAGAGCGGAATATATTTTAGGAGTGCATTGTATGAAGCGTTTTTCATCCGTGGAAGTCTTTTCCCTTTATTTACCCATAGGGTATAGAACTGTCTGTAATGCCAGTTTAATGCTCCAATAATGGCAGGTGCCTCAGATGACCTTCCCTCAACAAGTGTTTTTAAAATCCTGAATGCTCTTGTTTTTTGGCCGGATATCAGTGAATCTACCAGGTCAAAAGAGGTATAGCCCCTAATCATTCCGGTGGAGGCTATAATATCTTTGCCTTCTATAGTTTTAAGCCCGGAGAGTGCCAGTTTTCCAATCTCCATGTTCAGAAGACATATATCAGGCCCAACTGATTCAATCAAATATTCAACAGCATCTGAGGACAATTTAATACCTTTAATCCCTGCCTTCTGCCTTAACCATACAGGTATTTCACTTTCTCTTATATTGAAGGTATATACATGAGCGGCAATATTAAAATCTAATTTAGGCTCTTTTGGGGAAAGTATCAACATACATGTAGTGTCATTAGGCTTCATGAAGCAGGGAGACAAGGCCTTTATCTGGGTTTTTGAAAAATGATGAAAATCTTTTAGAATGACCAAACGCCTTGGAGCTAAAAAAGGAAGAGTAAAGGCGACATCCAGAATTTCCTGTGGACTTGCCGAAGGATAGAATACATCGTAGTTAAAATCCCTATGCTGTGGAGAAATAACGGCATCTGTCACTTTTGCCTGGGCTTCTTCTAAAAAAAAAATCTCTTTACTACATAGGAAATACCAGGGACCGGGAAAGCCTTTTTGCAGTTCTTTTTCAAACCTCTTATTCAGCATACCTTATGATAATTCTGCTAATTGTTTCCCTTGCAATCTCACTGCACGCCTTATCTATTGCCCTCTCCTTTTGTACAACACTGTCGCTTACAGTGCCTGTCGTTGGAAAGGTAATTCTTATCGGTGATTCCATAGACGTAAATTCAGTAACCCTGTCTTTGTATATTACCCTTATATTTACTATCATTTTTATCATCTGCTCCTGAACTGTTTCGTTAATTGCTGCAATAGAACTAAGCTCAAAAGTCGTTATTATTGCCTCCATATCGGCATCTCCACCCCTTGCCATTACTTTGATACCTTGCGAGATAAACTCTTTTGAGAGGGCATTATGCAGTCTGTCCTCAAGCTTTGGCTCATATGTCTTATTTTGAACGGATTTTATTGTTATTGATTGAAAAGGCAGAGGCTTTGAACCTACCATATGATAACCGCAAGAAAGTAGAAGTAGAAAGCAGAGGGTAAAGAGTGGAGAATAGAAAAAAGACTGTCTTATTTTATATTTTTTATTTCCCATTTCTTATCTCTCAGTTTTTATATAACTATATTTATAAGTTTACCCTTAACAACTATTATCTTCTTCATGCACCTGCTTTGCAAATATTCTGAAATCCTGGGGTCTCGAAGAGCACTCTCTTTAATACCCTCGTCATCAAGACCGGCTGGTATCATTAATTTACTTCTTAGTTTTCCATTTATCTGAATAACAAGCTCAATTTCATCTTCTCTTGTAATTTTTTCATCCCAGAGAGGCCAGGTTTCATTAAATACACTCTGACTTCCGCCCATACCTTTCCAGAACTCTTCAGCTATATGAGGAGCAAAAGGGGCAAGGAGTAAAATCCCCTGCTTAAGACTGAAACCCAGAACATTCTTATCATCTTCGGATAAAGGAGTGAATGAAGCAATCTCATTCATAAGTTCCATTAATGCTGCAATGGCAGTGTTGAAATGATAATTGCGTTCAATATCATTAGTAACCTTTTTAATTGTCTGGTGGGTCTTCCGCAAAAGCCGTAAGGCATTAGGTTTTAAGTGTGAGAAGGAAAAAGAATCATTTTTGTTTTCCCTGTGGCTTAACATTAACACTTCACGGTTGTTATATGTGAGCACCCATATGCGATTTAAAAACCGATATGAACCTTCTACCCCCTTATCAGACCACTCCAAATCCTTTTCCGGTGGAGCGGCAAAGAGACAAAACAGTCTCACCGTGTCAGCACCATATCTGTTAATCAGATAATCCGGGTCAATAACGTTACCCTTGGATTTCGACATTTTGGCACCATCCTTGATAACCATCCCCTGAGTAAGAAGATTTTTAAAGGGCTCATCCATTTTTATAATTCCTATATCTCTTAATACCTTCGTAAAGAACCTCGAATAAAGCAGGTGGAGAACAGCATGTTCAATCCCTCCTATATACTGATCAACAGGCATCCAGTAGAGAACTGCATCTGGATCAAATGGTCTGTCATTTTCATGCGGAGAACAATACCTTAAGAAGTACCATGATGAGTCAACAAAGGTATCCATAGTATCGGTTTCCCTTCTTGCGGATTCACCGCACCCGGGACACCTTGTTTCCTTAAAATCAGTTATTTCAGATAATGGAGACGCTCCCTTGCTATTAGAAAAAACACCATCCGGCAGGAGGACCGGAAGTTCATTCTCAGGTACCGGAACAATGCCACATGATTCACAATATACTATTGGAATTGGTGTCCCCCAGTAGCGTTGCCTTGATACACCCCAATCTCTGAGTTTGTAATTAATCACTTTTTTCCCTAAACCTTCCTTTTCAAGAAAACAGGCAATCCCTTTTTTTGCATCAATGCTCTGAAGTCCGGAAAATCTGTCGGAATTCACAAGCATGCCCTCATCTTCATAAGCCTCGCTTATTTTGTCTTTATTCTTTCCCGTCTCTGTATGTTTCATATGAGACTCAGGCAGTATCACAACCTTTACAGGAAGGTTATATTTTCTGGCAAATTCGAAGTCCCGCTGGTCATGGGCAGGGACTGCCATTATGGCGCCTGTTCCATACTCCATAAGTACGAAATTTGCAACCCAGACAGGAAGTTTGTCTCCTGTCAGGGGATTAATAGCATAGCTTCCGGTAAAAACACCTTCTTTTTCTCTCGAATCTTCAGAAAGTTTCTCTATTTGGCGCCCTACTTCCCTGTCTTTCACCAGTGCATCTAAGAGCGGGTATTTTTTAGAAAGGCTTATAAATGTTGCACCATACAATGTGTCCTGACGAGTCGTAAAAATCCTTATAGCTTTATCCGAACCTGCAACCCTGAAATCAACCTCAACACCTTCACTACGTCCAATCCAGTTACGCTGCATGACTACGACCCTTTCAGGCCAGCCTGTAAGGGCATTACAACTGTTTAAAAGCTCTTCTGCATATGCAGTTATTTTAAAGAACCACTGTTCAAGCTCCCTTCGTGTTACAGTCGTATCACAACGCCAGCACAGACCATTTACTACCTGCTCATTAGCCAGGACTGTGTCACAAGATGGGCACCAGTTTACAAATGATGCCTTTTTGTATGCAAGTCCAAGCTTCAACATTTTAAGGAAGAACCACTGGTTCCACTTATAATATTCTGCCTTACAGGTGGTAATTTCTCTCTGCCAGTCATAACACAGTCCAATTTTTTTTATCTGGTTTTTCATATAAGCGATGTTCTCTCCGGTCCAGGCCGCGGGATGAACCCCGTGACTTATTGCGGCGTTTTCTGCTGGTAGTCCAAAGGAATCCCATCCCATTGGATGAAGCACATTAAACCCCTTCAGTTTCTTGTACTTTGTAATGACATCACCGATCACATAGTTTCTCACATGGCCCATATGGATTTTGCCTGAAGGATAAGGGAACATTTCAAGACAGTAAAACTTTGGGAGATCGGAATCTTCCTTAACCCTGAAATGTCCTTCCTTCTCCCAGTATTCCTGCCATTTTTTTTCTATCGCCTGCGGATTATATTTTTTTTCCAAAAACTGCCTCCATATGTAGGCTTACAATTTTTTTTGCAAGACACATCAAATGTCAAACAAGGTACTAAACAAGTTTATATTTAGCAGTTTGTTTTTTTGACGTATTTATTTTAACATAATTATTAGATAATCAGATTTTTGGCACACTATCTGCAAAAATCAACCTTATACACAAACGTTTTTTTAAAACCACACTGTTTTTTTAATAAAAAATTATCATTCAACTGCCTAAAACAGCAGAAAACAAGGGGTTGAACTGCTGGTTTTTAAATAGATTTTAAATACGCTAACTGCTATAATATTGCTTAATTTTTCTGAGAAAGAGAGGTTGGCGGCTATGGGAAAAAAGTCTAATTCTATACTTAAAATAAGAATAATCCACAGATTTACCGTTGTTGCGATATGCCTCTTATTTTTTTCCATGTATTTTCCTGTTATTGCCCAGGTATCAGCTGAGGAAATGCCAATCATTAAACTTATCGAAATTAAGGGCAATAAAAAAATAGAGCAGGAAACAATTCTGGCAAATATTAAAAGTAAAATTGGTTCTCCATTCTCCCAAAAAATAGTTCAGGAAGATATTAAGAAATTGTACAGTCTTGGATACTTTGACGATGTCAGAGTAGAGATTGAAACATTTGAAGGTGGCATAAATTTAATTTTTATAATAAAGGGAAAGCCCACAGTTGTAAGTGTAGACTTTCAGGGAAATAAAAAATTCGAAATAGATGAACTCAAGGAAAAAGTTACAATAGCTCCCGGTGCAATAGCCAACCATTTTCTTATAACGGATAACGTCAAAAACATTATCTCTTTTTATGAGTCAGAAGGGTATCTGCATGCAAAGGTTCTTCCCATTATCAGGAAAGTTTCGGAAGATGCTGTAGCTATTACTTATCAGATAGACGAAGGGTCTAAAGTAAAGATTAAAAAAATTACAATAGAAGGCAATAAATCCATATCCTCAAGAAATATTAAAAAAGCAATGAAAACAAAGGAACGATGGATTTTCTCTTTTTTGACTGGTTCCGGGATTTATAAAAAGGAAGAAATTAAAACAGATATGGAGAGAATCAAAAAACTTTATCAAAGCAATGGATATATCCAGGTGGTAATCTCCGATCCTGTTGTAACTTTAAACCCTGAAAGGACAGAACTGTATATAAAAATTACGCTGTCAGAAGGGGATAAATTTAAAATCGGAGAAATTTCATTTAAAGGTAATACTATATTTAACAGCACAGAGTTTTATCAACACATTGAAACTTCAACAGGCAAAATATTTAACAGATCTGCCTTAAGAGATGATATCGATAGCATCCTTAACCTCTATACGGAAAAGGGTTACGCAACGGCCGATATAAATCCCATATTTCATGTCAACAGTAAAGAAAAACTTGTAAATATTGTGTTTTCCGTAACAGAAGGGGAAATTTTCAGGATTGGCAGGATAGAAATCATCGGTAACACAAAAACACGCGATAAAGTAATAAGAAGAGAAATGAGGCTTGATGAAGGAGAGACATACAACAGCAGACTCCTGAAAAGAAGCTATCAGAGGATATCAAATCTTAACTTCTTTGACACTGTCGAGTTAAACCCCAAGCCTCAAGTGAAAGAAAAGCTGGTTGATATCGATATTAAGGTCAAGGAGAAATTGACAGGCATGTTAACATTTGGAGGTGGATACAGTTCGATAGATAAGCTTATAGTAACAGGTGAAATTACTCAGATAAATCTCTTTGGGAAGGGTCTTTACCTGAAACTCAGAGCAGACTTTAGTGCAAGCAGAACGAATTACAATATCTCTTTAAGGGATCCCTGGTTTCTGGATAAACCTGTTTCTGCAAGTATAAATTTATATAATGACGTCTTTGAATATCCTGAATATGATAAAGAGGCTCTGGGTGGCTCGATTGGATTTGGAAAGGAACTGTCCGAGTATGTTGGAGGAAATATCAAATATACCTTTGAAGACGTTACTATTTCTGATATAGGTGACGATGCATCTTCAATCATAAAAGAGCAGGAGGGCCAAAAAATCACTAGCAGTATAAGTCCTTCAATCTGGAGAGATACACGGGATAACTATTTAGACCCGACATCGGGCTCAAAAAATTCCATTAGTGCAACCTATGCAGGCATCGGGGGAGACAATTATTTTGTTAAGACATTATTTGATTCTTTATGGTATTTCCCAGTAATATGGGATACAACTTTTAGTTTGCGTGGAAGGTTTGGCTATGCATCTGGACTTAAAGGCAGGAAGCTGCCCCTTTATGAAAGGTTTTATGTGGGTGGTATTAATACCGTAAGGGGCCTTGCATTTGGAGAAGGAGGACCAAGAGATGAAACAGGCGAAGTAATAGGGGGAACCAAGGAATTAATATTTAACGCTGAATATATAGTTCCGATAGAGAAAAACTTGCGCCTGAAAGGTGTTGTCTTTTTTGATGCCGGGAAATCTTTTGACGACTATGAAGAAGCAAAATCACTTCGGACAACAGCCGGTTTCGGGGTGAGGTGGATGTCTCCTTTTGGCCCAATAAGACTTGAATGGGGATATAATCTTTCTAAAAAGGCTGATGAAAGCAGCAGCAAAATCGAGTTTGCAGTCGGTGGGCTCTTTTAACGAATAATAAAAAAATGGGAATTTAGTCTTTTGACCTGTTCTTATTACAGTTGAGCAGAATGGTTATTGTACCGGATGAGTAATTATATCCTGTATATATTAGCCTTAATAATCGCTTTCTGCTTTTACCCCGTTAGAGAAAGCCACCGATGAAATCGTAATTACTTATTAAAGCCGACAGTGGTATAATGTCACCGTCAGCATATACCGTTAGAGGACGTAGCTCTTTAACGGGGTTTGCATGCGTAACTTAACGTTAAAAGAATAGAAAAGGAGGAGATGTGAAAAAAAGTTTTTTAATTACCGTAGTGATATTTGTTTTATTTCTGGGGGTTATCAGTGCTCAAGGTGCAGATTTAAAAATTGGCCATGTAGATTTAAATAAAGCCCTGAATGATTCTGATAGAGGGGAAAAAGCTGCAAAAATTATGGAAGATATGATAAATGACAAGAAATCCATTCTTATTGAAAAAGAGAATGAAATAAAAGAACTGGAAAAAGAGATGAAACGGCAATCATCAATTTTGACCCCCGAATCGATGAAAGAGAAACGGGACCATCTCGATAAACTCTATAAGAATTACAAGAGAAATGGAAAAGACTTCCAGGAAGAGATTCAGAAAAAAGAAGTGGAGTTAACGCATAAAATACAAAAAGATCTGTTAGAAATTGTTAAAAAGATTGGTAAGGAGGAAGGTTACACTATGATATTTGAGAGTGGAGTAGGTGGTATTCTTTATGCCCTGGAGAAATTTGATATTACAGATAAAGTTATAAAAAAATATAATGAAATCTCTGATGCTGAAAAATGAAACTTAGCGAAATAGCAGGTCTTATCGGGGCTCAGATTGCAGGGAATCCCGAAGTCGAAATAACAGGCGTATCCGGCATAAAAGATGCACAGCAGGGAGATATAACCTTTCTTGCCGGTGCCGGCAAAAAAAACCTACAGGATGCCTACAGCACAAAAGCCTTTGCAATAATTGCAACAGAAAAAATAAAAGGCATCAATGCAAGCATGCTTGTTGTTAATAATCCTTATCTTGCCTTTGCCAGAACATTAGATATCTTTTACAAAAAACCTTTTAAATCAATAGGAATCAGTGAGAAGGCTTTTATTGGGAGTGATGTAAATTTTGGTGATCATATATCAATTTATCCATTTGTTTTCATACAGAATAACGTATCAATAGGAAATCGTGTTACCATATATCCACATGTATTTATAGGAGACAATGTATCAATTGAAGATAATTCAATCATATACCCTAATGTTACATTAAGAGAAAATGTAAAAATCGGGAAAAATGTGGTAATACACTCCGGTGCTGTTGTTGGAGCTGACGGCTTCGGATATATTGAGGAAAAATCAATACACCATAAAATACCCCAGGTTGGAGGGGTAGTGATTGAAGATGACGTGGAGATAGGTGCAAATGTTACAATTGACAGGGCAACACTCGGAAATACCGTGATAGGAGGCGGGACAAAGGTAGATAATCTTGTACAGATTGCCCACAATGTCAAAATAGGCAGGAACTGTATTATAATTGCTCAGGTTGCTATCGGTGGAAGTGTGGAGATAGGTGATGGAGTGGTGCTTGCAGCTCAGATTGGTATCAGGGATCACGTAAAAATAGGAAATGGCGTTATGGTAGGCGCACAGTCAGGAATCGGACATGATATTCCTGATAAGCAGATGTTTTCCGGAAGTCCTGCCATACCTCACAAAACCTGGCTACGAGCACAGAGCATCTATTCAAAACTGCCAGAATACGTTAGACGTTTACAAAAACTTGAAAGAGCAATAAAAAAGGAGGGTTGTTCAAATGATGGATAGCCGAGAAATACAGAGTCTGCTGCCCCATAGATTTCCATTCCTTCTTGTTGACAGGATTATTGAATTAGAGCCAAATGTAAAGATTACAGGGCTAAAGAATGTCACAATAAATGAACCTTTTTTTCAGGGGCATTTCCCTGATTATCCAGTCATGCCAGGGGTGCTGATTATAGAGGCAATGGCACAGATTGCAGGAATACTTGCATACCGTTCAGGAGTTCAGGGAGATACATTATATTTTATGAGTATAGAAAAGGCAAAATTCAGGAAACCGGTTATCCCTGGCGATCAATTGCTTTTCAAGCTAAATGTGCTTCAGCAGAGAGGCAGCGTCTGGAAATTTTCAGGTGAGGCATTTGTGGATGAGAAACTAGTGTCAGAGGTTGAATTTACAGCAATGATTAGGGATAGGGAATTATAAAATGAGTAAGCCTAAAATCCATCGAACTGCAATCGTTGCTCCAGGCACTAAACTCGCAAAGGGAGCTTCCGTGGGACCATATTGCATAGTTGGCAAGGGAGTAAAGCTCGGTAAAAATACAAGGCTTATCTCACACGTTGTCATTGAAAAAACAGAAATGGGGACGGACTGTATTGTGTATCCTTTTACAACGATAGGCACCCCGCCCCAAGACGTCAAATACAAGGACGAGAATACAAAGATAAAAATTGGCTCCCGTAATATCATAAGGGAGTACACAACAATTCACCGTGCATCTATCGGAGGAAATCATATAACAGAAATCGGGAATGATAATTTTTTGATGGCTTATGTGCATATAGCCCATGACTGTAAAATAGGAAATTCGATTTTAATGGCTAATGCAGCAACGCTTGCTGGCCATGTAGTAGTAGAGGATTTTGCCGTTATTGGCGGACTTGTTGGCGTTCATCAGTTTACAAGGATAGGAGGTTATTCAATGGTTGGCGGCTTCAGCGGCGTTGGTCAGGATATCCCTCCATATACCATAGCTTCTGGCAGCAGAGCTAAACTTTATGGACTGAATATAATTGCACTTAAAAGGCATGGTTTTGGAGAATCTAAAATCAGGGACCTCAAGCAGACATATAAAATTTTATTCCGAAGTAAACTTACGCTTAAAAAGGCAATCGACAAAGTAAAGCTTGAGATAAAACAGTCAAAAGAGGTCAAACATCTGCTTAAATTCCTCGAACAAAACAAAAGGGGAATATGCCGTTAAGGTCGAAAGCGACTGGTACTGAAACGCCTTACCCGCCAGATTCTTCATCAAAAACACTGGGGCTTATTGCAGGCGAAGGGAACCTCCCCATGGTTGTTGCATCCGAGGCAAAAAAGATGGATTACAGGGTATTAGCAATAGCCCTTCAACCACCAGCTGATGAATCTCTTAAGCCTTTTGCAGATAATTTCTATAAGGTTCATATAGGGCGTTTTGGAGAGATTTTAAGACTGCTAAAAAAATTCTCCGCAGAACAGGCAGTAATGGTTGGCAAGGTATCAAAGAGACTCTTATATTCGAACAAGAAAAGCATTGTGCCGGATCTGAGAGCTATAAAATTGCTGTTTTCACTAAAGAACCGAACTGATGACACGTTTATGCAGGCAATAAGCAATGTGCTAAAGGAAAACGGTATAAAATTGCTCAAGATAACTTCCTTTACGAAGAAACTCTTGACTCCCGAGGGGATATTGACGAAGAAGCATCCCAAAAAAAGTCAGTGGAAGGATATAGAATTCGGGTGGAAAATAGCAAAAGAGACTGGACGGCTTGATATAGGTCAAACTATAGTTGTAAAAGGAACGGCTGTTATGGCTGTTGAAGCAATTGAGGGAACTGACGAGGCTATTATGAGAGGCGGAAGCCTCGCCGAACATGGCGCTGTAATCATTAAAGTAAGCAAACCTCAGCAGGATATGCGCCTTGATGTTCCTGTGGTAGGAATTGATACCCTTTCTGTAATGAAAAAAGTAAATGCAAAGGTATTAGCCTTAGAAGCCGGAAAGAGCATTATTGTTGAGAAGGAAAGTTTTATAAAAGAAGCAGACAAGGCAGAAATTGTAGTAGTAGGATTGATCAGGGATAAATAAAATGAATAAAATAGATACAGGTCGAGGACTCTTCGTCTCTCCGCCTCAGCGGATCCGACGAGTCGGAAGCGAACCTGCCTATCAGTAGACAGGTCCGCCGTGGCGGAAAGAATTCGAAGTGACTTTCAGCAAAGAACCGCATCGAGATCCATGGAATTAAAATGAAAGATCAAAAATCAGGATGCAAAATGAAAAATTAACAGTTAGCATTTAAAATTCCCCATGGGACTTCGAAGTGTAAGGAAGTATTTTTGTTTATATTCGCTCGTGTACTCTCACTGTTCATTCTCAATTTGCTTTTTTGCTCTATGTTTTCAGGCAATGTTAAATGATAATTTTATCCAGCCTCAGGTGGATCCGCAGAGGCGGACAATGAAAATTTTACAATTTATTGCTTCTTAAATTCTGTAGTCCCGGGCTCTTTTTTAATAACTCAGATGATTAAAATCGCTGTTATAGGTGTAGGCTCAATAGGGAGCCATCATGCGAGGATATTTTCTAACCTTCATGGTGTAGATCTCATTGGCGTCGTAGATATTGATTTTTCAAAGGCTCAGGAAATTGCGTCAAAATACAAATGCGGGGCTTATAAAGATTATTCAAAGGTTATGAATCTGGTTGATGCGGTAAGCATTGCTGTGCCCACTACAGTGCACTTCAAGATAGCAATGGACTTCCTGAAAGATGATAAAGATATACTAATTGAAAAACCTATTACATCAACCGTAGAGGAGGCGGAAAGGATTGTCTCCCTGGGGGCTAAGAAGGGCCTGATTATTCAGGTAGGGCATCTTGAAAGATTCAATTCAGGTCTTTTATTAATCAGCAGTATGATAAAAAATCCCCGTTTTATAGAATCCATGCGTTTATCGCCTTTTCTGGGAAGAAGTACAGATGTAGATGTAACCCTTGACTTAATGATACATGACATAGATATAATACTTAGCCTTGTAAAATCGGAAGTTTCTGACCTCAGGGCAACAGGTTCAAAAGTATTAACTGATAATATAGATATTGCATATGCATGGCTTGAATTTGATAATGGATGTATGGCAGAAGTTGTTGCCAGCAGAATAGCTGATGAAAAAGTAAGACAGCTTAAGGTATTTCAGCAAAATGCTTATCTTAACTTAAATTATCAAACGCAGGAAGTCTCATGCTGTATAAAAAACAATGATAGGGTTGAAACAGAGGTTAAAAAACCTGAGAAAAAGGAACCCTTAAAAGAACAGTTGATTTCTTTTGTAGAATGCATAAAAACCCGGGCACAGCCGACTGTTTCAGGTGATGAAGGGAAAAAAGCGCTGCAGGTAGCATTAAAGATATCGGAGATGATAGACAATGGCAATACAACAAAAAAAAGAAAATAAAATAGAAACAGCGGAAGACAGATTAGTGATACCAATGATTGACCTTAAGGTCCAGTATGAGGCGCTTAGGGATGAAATAGATAATACCCTGCGGGAGATATTGGAGAGTGGTCATTTTGTCCTGGGCGAGCACGTCGATGCTCTGGAGAAAGAAATATCTGAATATCATAATGTCAATTATTCCGTCAGCCTTGCCTCATGTACAGATGCCCTGCATTTTAGTTTAAAGGCTTTGGGAATTAAAGATGGAGATGAAGTAATAACAACCCCTTTTACCTTTATAGCTGCTGCCGAAGCTATAGTTTATGTCGGTGCCAAACCGGTCTTTGTTGACATAGATAAAAATACACTGAATATTGACTCATCAAAGATACACGAGAAAATAACGCAGAAAACCAGGGCAATTCTTCCGGTACATCTGTTCGGGCTCCCCGCGGACATGGGAGAGATCACTGAAACAGCTAAAAAATTTAATTTAAAAGTCATTGAAGACTGTGCTCAGTCATTTGGCGCCAAATACAAAGGAGCAGTAGTTGGAAACCTGGGTGATGTGGGATGTTATAGTTTTTATCCGAGTAAAAATTTAGGTGCTTGCGGAGACGGCGGTATGTTGATAACCAACAGCCGTGATATATATGAAAGAGTTAAACTCCTGCGTAACCATGGGAGCAAGATGCCCTATAAACACAGTTTTATTGGCTATAACAGCAGGCTTGATGAAATTCAGGCAGCAATTCTCAGGATAAAACTAAAACGCATTGATGAATATAATCAGAAACGGCGCGATTTGGCACAGATTTACAGCTCCATTATCAATGCTGTTAGCAGTGAAGTGCAGTGTCCTCCTGAATTATCAGACAGGGTGCATGTCTACCACCAATATACGATAAGGTCAGGGAAAAGGCCGGCAATTCAAAAAGCTTTTGAAGAAAAGTTTATATTCTCTGTGGTTTACTACCCTGTTCCGCTTCATCTTCAGGATGCGTTCAGATATCTTGGATACAAGGAAAACGACTTTCCCGAAAGTGAGGCCGCAGCAAAAGAGGTCTTATCAGTGCCTATTTATCCTGAACTTGAACCAGAAAAGGCAGAATTTATTGCCAATACAATAGTAAAAGCAGTCCGGGATTAAGTCTCTGATTCATATCTGTTCACATCTCCTTTCACAATAACGCATATGGATTTTTCTAATTAAAAATAGTGTAGAATATACTACAATCTTTGTGGCCGAGAGGGAAAGATTGGCTTTTTATTGTGCTCATATAATATTGTAAATGCCCAAAAGAATGATGATTAGTGCAGGCGAGGTTTCAGGAGAGCTGTATGGGGCACTACTGAGCCGCGCAGTCAAAAGCAAATGGCCTGATATTGAAATAATAGGCATAGGTGGACACCGCATGAAGAGTGAAGGTGTACAACTGATTGCTTCTATCTCCAGCGCCCTTGGCCTTACAGAGACTGTAAGACACTGGCGGGCAATCATAAAAAACTTCAAAAAGGCCACTGAAGCACTTATCAGGCAAAAACCTGATATCCTTGTACTTATTGACTATCCTGATTTCAACATTCCTCTTGCAAAAAAGGCTAAATCAAAAGGGATACCGATACTTTATTATGTCAGTCCTCAAGTTTGGGCATGGCGAGCAGGACGGGTAAAAAAGATAGCATCCCGCGTGAATAAAATAGCCGTGCTGTTCCCTTTTGAAGCTGATATTTACAGAAACACTGGCCTTCCATGTGAATTTGTGGGCCACCCTATCGCGGAGACAATTGATATTAGACAGACAAAGGAAGAATTAAGGAAAAAACTCGGTCTTGACCCCACTAAGGAGGTAATTGCCCTTCTGCCTGGAAGCAGGCTTGCTGAAATAAATAGAAATCAGCAGCTTATCGGGAATGTTGCCGAGAAAATTCATAGTGAATTTCCGAATATTCAGGTAGTAATTCCGCTTGTTTCCGGAACCGGACTTCATAAAGAAATGCCGAATTATATCAGGGTTATACATGACCGCACTGTTGAAGTTGTAGCATGTTCTGAAGCAGTGGCAGTAGCCTCTGGAACAGCAACGCTTGAAACTGCTCTTTTGGGGACACCCATGGTAGTTTTTTATAAACTCTCTTTTCTGACTGTCTTCTTTGCCAGGCTTCTGATAAAAGTTAAATTTATTTCGCTTGTTAATTTGCTCTACGGGAAAGAAGTTGTTGTGGAATTAATCCAGAAGAACGCTACAGCCGAAAAAATCTTCTCAGAGTTAAAGAGAATTCTAGGCGACAGTGAATACAGGCAAAATATGATTTCCAGCTTAAT
>JAZFSN010000210.1:0-10252 GCA_036446195.1 Thermodesulfovibrionia bacterium
AGAAGCGTTGAAAGAACAGTCAGAGATAAAGTCTTAACCCCTATCCTGAATAAAAAACACAGACGATCACAGATGTATTTGTAGTCATTGCGTAACCATTCAGTGAAAGGTGGATTATATATCTATAAAAGAATGATTCCCGATAAACGGGAATGACAAAAAACCTTTATTATCCTTCCCTGATGTCATTCCGGCTTGTCCGGTCGGAGCGACTCTCCGCGGAGACTCGCTTCGAGAATCTCTCTTCCGCCCGTCACTGTGCGATTCAATACTATGTATAAAAAGGTAATTCTTGAAAACAGCATCCCTGTAGTCCTTGAAACTACAAAAGAGACAAGCTCTGTATGCATTGGCATATGGGTAAAGGTAGGCTCAAGAAACGAGATAATTAAGAAAAATGGCATCTCCCATTTTCTCGAGCATATGTTTTTTAAAGGAACAGCAAAAAGAACAGCAAGGGATATTGCCGTGGAAATAGATTCCCTTGGTGGGGAGTTAAATGCCTTTACCTCAAAGGAAAGTACAGCCTTTTATATAAGGGTTCTTGATGAGCATCTTGAAAAGGGCGTTGAACTTCTGACCGATATTTTCCTGAACTCAATCTTTCCGGAAGACGAGATTGAAAAAGAAAAAGGAGTAATATTCGAGGAGATAAAACTTGTTGCAGATACACCCGATGATTATATACACGATTTATTTAATAAAAACATTTGGGGAGAAAGCAGCATGGGTCAGTCTGTTCTTGGGAGTAAAGAAACAATAGCGTCATTTACAAAAGATGAACTCCTTAACTATGTTAAAAATCATTACGGTCCAAGCAATATAGTTATAGCCTGTAGCGGCCATTTGGAAGAAGAACCCCTGATTGGGAGACTCAACTGTAGCTTCGGAACTCTGAAAGGAGATTCCATAACCGGGAAAAACCCTTGTCCTGAATTCAAATGCGGACTTAATATCATCACTAAAAAATTAGCAGAGGTTCACCTTTGTCTTGGCGTTAAGGGACTTCCTTATAGAAGCGAGGACCGTTATTCCATGCATCTGCTTAATACAATCCTTGGGTCAGGTATCAGTTCAAGACTTTTTCAGGAGATTAGGGAAAAAAGGGGGCTTGCCTATTCTATTGGCTCATTTAATGTTTCTTACTTTGATACAGGGGTATGGACAGTTTACGCAGGTACAGACAGAAAGAAGGTAAATGAAGTTGTTAATATAATTATCGATCAGATGAGGGGATTATCCATCTCTATTACTGGCGATGAACTCCAGAGGTCAAAAAATCAACTTAAAGGTAATATTGTACTTGCTCTTGAATCTACAAACAGTAAAATGGTCAACATAGCAAGGCAGGAAATGTATTATGGAAGATATTTTACTCCCGAAGACATAATCAAGGCAGTAGAATCTGTTACTCTTGAAGAGCTAAAAGAACTTTCTCATCGGCTCTTGGGAAATAATGCCTTTGCCCTGACTGTTTACGGACCAGTGAGAGAAAGGGAGCTTCAAGAACTGCAACAAAATATCTTTAAAAAATAGGGGCGCATACTATTTTGATGCTTTCTTGCTGGTGCCGTTACATAAATAAATTTATATAATTCTGTCATTCCCGCTTTTTTCTGTCATTCTCCCGATGCTTCGGGATTCGGAATCATTCTTGAATAAGGATTGCAGACAAGCTGCAATGACACAGCAAAAAAAGTAAACCCCGTTAGAAGACCTTTGCTCTTCTAACGGGGTAAAGAAGCGTTAGGGCATTACACTAGCCTGGAAAGTCATGAATGTCCCTGTGTATTACCGATGTGTTTAATTTTTCCTTTTCAAGTATCCCTTTAATATTCTCAACAATAGCAGGTGACCTATGTCTTCCGCCTGTGCACCCGATGCCGATTGTTAGATAGGGGCGTCCTTCCGCTCTGTACCGCGGGATAAGAAACTCAAGCAGGGAATAAAGTTTATCAAGAAAATCTTTTGTCTCCTTTTTCCTTAGAACAAAATTCTTTACTTTTCCTGTTGTTCCATCAAATGGTTTCAATTCCTCTATGAAGTTTGGGTTTGGCAGAAATCTTACATCAAACAAGAGATCTACTTCAGCAGGGATACCATATTTATATCCAAAAGAGATAAGTGAAACTGCCATGGTTTTTTCTTTCCCCCCCAGATAGAACTCCGTGATAACTTTCCGAAGTTGATGAGGACTTAACGAAGAGGTATCTATAATTCTATCTGACTCACGTCTTATATTTGACAATATTTTAACTTCTTTGCAAATTGCCTTCTTAAGATCCTTATAGCCAAGCGGATGTGGCCGCCTGGTTTCTTTAAATCGTCTCACCAAAACATTGTCTTTTGCCTCGAGAAATATTATCTCTACTTTCCTGCTTCTCTTTAAAGAAGAAATTGCTTCTACAAGATTAGTAGAAAATTTTCTTTCCCTTATATCAACACCAACAGCAATCTTTGATATAGCTGGTGTCTTATAAGACAGATGAATAAAGGTTTTTATAAGTGGAACAGGAATATTGTCTACACAGAAGTAACCACTATCTTCAAAGGTATTAAGAGCAATTGTTTTTCCGGACCCTGAAAGTCCGGTTATAATAATTGTGGAGAGCTGATGCTTTCTGCGTGCCTTCATTTTGGAGGTTCTATAAGTCCAAGATTTCCGTCTTTTCTTTTATACAGGACATTAATACTTCCTGAAGAAGCATTGGTAAATACAAAAAAACTTTTATCGAGCATCACCATCTGCATTGCTGCCTCCTCAGCAGGCATTGGCTTTATATCAAGTGATTTCTTTTTTATAATTGCAGGGGAAAATTCCTCGGATTTAAGAGCCGCAGGTGTTTTCTCCTCCACTTTCCTGTAAGAGCGCCATTTCTTCTTGTATTTCTTAACTTGACGTTCGAGTTTATCCATTGCTTCATCAATAGAGGAATACATTTCACCTGTAACGCTTTCAGCCTGTATCATTAAACCATTAACTTTTAAAAGAATTTCCGCCTTGTGTCTGTATTTTTCTACACTCAGTGTTATTGTTGCTTCGGCAATGTTGTTAAGATACTTTTTAAACTTTTCTATCTTTTTCTTTGCATATTCCTTCAGGTTGCTTGTCAATTCCAAGTGTCTTCCCGTAATTATTACGTTCATCTTTACCTCCTGGTATAATATACCTGATTACACCGATTTCTAAAGACGATTACACAGATTACTTTTATCTATATAATCTTGTTTTTATCTGTGTAATCTCTGTCTTTTAATCTGTGAAATCAAACTTTAAGTCCATTTTTTGCGTCTGTTATGAGACAGTATTTTTAGTTCTTCCCTATACTTCGCTACGGTCCTGCGAGCAATGCTTATATCCCTCCCCGTAAGTATTTCAACTATGGCTTTATCGCTGAGCGGTGCTTTCGGGTCTTCCCCGGATATTAACTGCTTTATAATATCTTTAACTGTCGTTGACGAGATTCCCCCGTTTACAGCATGCAGCGCATTACTAAAAAAGAATCTGAAATTAAGGAGACCCTGGGGACACTGTATATATTTGTTAGATGTCACTCTGCTTATTGTGCTTTCATGCATTCCGATGGCTCCTGCTATATCCCTGAGGTTTAAGGGTTTAAGATACCCGATCCCTTTTCTGAAAAATTCTTCCTGAAATTTGAGAATGTTTTCAGTAACCCGGTAAATCGTCTTGTTCCGCTGGTAAAGGCTCTTAAGCAGCCATACTGCATCACGGAGCTTTTCCTCAAGAAATTGTTTCTCTTCTTTTCCCAGTGCTTTTTTATTCGCAATAAGTTTACGGTAATAATTTGACAGCCTGAGTTTAGGGACACCGTCATCATTCAATATTATGATGAATTTACCTTCCGACTCCTCAATATATACATCGGGAATTATATGAATAACCTCTTCCCGTGAATAATTCCTGCCGGGTCTTGGTTCAAGCCCCTCGATAATCTTAACCGCAGTTATAATATCAGAAACAGTTACCTTAAATTTAGCAGCAAGTTTCTTGTACTTTTTTTTCTCAAGTTCTTCAAATCCATCGGTAAGAATTTTTTCTATGAGAGTATTCTTAAGATTTAACGGTCCCAGCTGCAAAAGCAAAGATTCCTGTAAGTTTTTTGCTCCCACTCCAGAGGGGTCGAACCCTTGTACAAGTGTAATGGCTTCCTCAACAGTTTTAGCATCAATCTCCGCCATTGCCCCAATCTCTTCAACAGAGGCCTGAAGGTAGCCATATTCGTTTAAATTTCCCAAAACTATTTCAGCTGCCTGTCTTACTCTGTCTGATGTTCGTGAAAGTCGCAGTTGCCAGAGCAAATATTCATATAAATCCATTCCCCTGTTATTACGTTCAAAAGAACCTGGGGTTTCCATCCCATCAGTGAAATAACCAAGATCCCTTCCATTACTTCCTCTTTCTTCAAAATATCCATCCGCTGTAAATCCAAAAATTTTTTCAAGCGGAACCTCAAAATCCCCGGACACCTCCTGATTCATCTCCTCTTCTCGCGATATATCTGATGCTTCATCTCTTTCATCAGGATCTTTTTCCACAACTTCCTCAAGTAGAGGATTTTCTAAAAGTTCCTGATTCAATGTCTGTGTGAGCTCAAGCCGTGGCAGCTGCAAAAGCTTAATTGACTGCTGCAGCTGAGGGGTAAGCATTAATTTTTGAGTCAGCTTCAGCCCAAGTTTCTGTTCAATTATCATTAGAGTGTAAAATCCTCTCCGAGATATGTCCTTTTTACGCGTTCATTAGAAACAAGGTCGCAGGGAATCCCATGTGCAAAGATACAGCCCTCGTTTATTATATATGCCCTGTCTGTTATTGAAAGGGTATCTCTAACATTATGGTCAGATATTATAAGACCAATGCCTTTACTACTAAGCTGTTTTATGGTCTTTTTTAATTCTATAATGGACAGAGGGTCTATTCCAGCAAAGGGTTCATCAAGCAGAAGAAAAAGCGGATCCACAGCTATAGCCCTTGCAATTTCTACTTTTCGGCGCTCTCCTCCCGAAAGCTGATATGCCCGTTTTTTGGCAAAAGGGGCAAGCCTGAATTCATCAAGAATGTCTTTGAGTTTTTTTTGTTGTTTCTCCCGCTTAATATTGGTTATTTCAAGAACTGCCTTTATATTGTCCTCAACGCTCAATTTTCTGAAGATTGAAGTCTCCTGGGGCAGATAGCCAATACCCTGCCGCGCCCTTATGTACATTGGAGAGTTATTCAGATTTTCCTTATCAAGGAATATTGCCCCCTTATCCGGCATTACAAGTCCGAGTATCATATGAAATGTAGTGGTCTTTCCTGCGCCGTTCGGGCCGAGGAGACCTACAACCTCTCCAGAGTTTATAACCAAATTTATATCAGTAACGATATTTTTCCCGTTGTAACGTTTTCCCAGATCCTTGACTTCAAGAGAGTGCATTTTTCATTCCCTGTTTTTTGGTTTTAAAATTATACGACCGCCTTCAACTATGGTACGGTCATCCTTAAGAAAATAAATTATCTGCGTCCCGGTTATCACATTTTCTCCATCTACCGCCTTTGGTTCACCTGAGAAAATAATTTTCTCTTCTCGTCCCAGGTAGGTTGCCTCATTTGAAAAAATGGCACGTTCTTTGCTAAGTACTCTTACATTTCCATAGACATGTATTTTTGTAATTTCCTCCTGAGATTCATTATAGAAAACCTCCATCTTATCTGAATAAATTATTATGTCCTCGCTCTTTGCTACTACCGAGCCTTCAAAAATAGCGGTCTTATTTTTGTTGTCTATAATAAGAGTTTTAGAAGTAATTACTATAGGTTTCTCTTTAGCTGCCGGGGTAGGTGTAACTAAAAAGCATAAGAGGGATAGAAACAATAAAAGAGAGCTCCAAAAAACTCTCTTTGAGCTCTCTTGATTACAGTGATTTTCCAAATGATTACACAGAGATTTCTGGATTTTTTTAGAAATCTTTAAAACATTCCTAAAGGTAAAAAATGCCTTTGACATTTTTAAGTACCCTTATTTGCTGATTTTTGACTTTTGCAGATAGACCAGTGCCCTCAATCAGAAAATTTTTGCCTTCAAACTTAATACTGTCATCGGTTGTTATTTCTTCCTTTTCACTGTTCCATGTAAG
This sequence comes from Thermodesulfovibrionia bacterium, assembly GCA_036446195.1. GTDB lineage: Bacteria > Nitrospirota > Thermodesulfovibrionia > UBA6902 > BMS3Bbin08 > JAZFSN01. The sequence goes on from JAZFSN010000210.1 coordinate 6,139, forward strand.
TGAATCCGCAGTCAGCCTCGCCCCTTCTATATCCACCTCTATCGGTTTGTTAACGATAAGATTCTTGGTTTTAATGTTATAAATCCCGCTTCCAGCTCTTAATGTAAGTTCACGCTTCTGATATATCTTCATTGTCAAATCTTTAAGGATAATTTTTTTATTTCCTTCAGGAAATGTTGCCTTGTCAGCTAAAAGTTCCCATTTGACCTCATCGTTCTCTTTATGGGTCAAGCGAAATCCATACATGGAGGATGTCTTATATGATGGGGATGTTTTTACACCGTTCTCTCTGTAGCTCAGTATAACAAGAATCCCAACAGCCAGTAACGTCAATAAAACTAAGAAAAATTTGCCTTTCATCTACGTCCTTAATTTTTAGTCTATCACAAAGGGTATACCTTGTAAACCCCGTTAGAAAACGAGAGTGGGGGCATTTCAGACTCGTTTTCTAACGGGGTAAAGTGTTACAAATAAATATGGTACAATAAATTTTCCTTGACAAAAATCTCATTATGCTGTATTTTTTTTACGCAAGTGATGCGCGCGCGAGGTGATTATATAGCGTAATTTTTTCTATTAGAGAGGGGGTAGAGAATTGTATGCGTTAGGTGCCCACCTATTAATTGAGCTGAGGGAGTGCAATGCAAAAATTCTCAGCAATTTAAAGGAAGTTAAGGACGTATTAATCAGCGCGGCTGAAGCAGCAGAAGCTACGATAATTGAGGTAGCCTTCCATGAGTTTAGTCCATTTGGAATAAGCGGTATGGTCATAATAGCAGAATCTCACCTCAGTATTCATACATGGCCCGAATACAAATATGCAGCAGTCGATATATTTACCTGTGGCAACATTATAAAGCCTGAGAAGGCAGTAACATTCCTTATTAAGAAATTTCAGAGCAAAAATCCATCTGTAGTTGAGCTCAAACGCGGTATAATATCTCCTGATAACAAGAAACTGCCGCATAAGATAAGCGAGGAAGAGATCAGGGAAATAGAAGAGGCGCAGCGACCGGTTTTTTTATAAGGATTAATTAACTAAAAGTTAAATAACTTACCGAACAGGAAATTCAGAAAATTCCACGGAACATAAAAAATTGGTCTTTACCGCAGTTACAATTTAACACGCCTGCCTTTTAATTAACCTAAAAACTTCAATTAACCACAGTGAATTTTGTTATTCGTTATACGTTAATCGTTACCTGCCTGCCGGCAGGCAGGTTCGTATAACTAAGGCACTGTCACATAAATCCTTACTATTCGTCATTCCCGCGAAAGCGGGAATCCAGAGCATTCACTAGATTCCCAATCAAGTTGGGAATGACCAGAAATTTATGTGACAGTGCACTAATAACTAATAACGGCTTTTCAGAATCTTAGTACTCTCTGTGGTTTCCTTCCGCCTCCTGAGTACCGCATATTCGCGTTATGCTTGACTACCAACAAGTTTTAGTTTTATCCTTACTTGTCATATGAAAAAACCCTGGGCAGGAAGATTTAAAGAGAAAACAGAAAAGGCTGTTGAGGTTTTTACATCCTCAATATCTTTTGACAAACGGCTCTGGGAATATGACATTAATGGAAGCATAGCACATGCAAAGATGCTGAAGAAACAGAAAATTATATCCTCTAAAGATGCTGGAGCAATCCTTCAGGGTCTTAACAATATAAAACAGGAAATAGAAAGTGGAAGATTCAATTTTACCGATAACATGGAAGATGTCCATATGAACATTGAAAATGCCCTTATTAATAAAATAGGAATACCAGGGCAAAAACTTCACACGGCAAGAAGCCGCAATGATCAGGTTGCTCTTGACTTAAGGCTTTTCATCAGAGAAGAGATAAATAAAATTAAGGGACTAATTAGAAACTTCCAGACAATTCTTGTGGCCCTGGCTGAAAAATATATAGACGTTGCTATGCCGGGATATACACATCTTCAAAGGGCTCAGCCAGTCCTTTTGTCTCATTATTTCCTTGCCTACTTCGAGATGTTTGAGCGGGACATAGGGAGATTCGAAGACTGCATGCAAAGGGTAAATATCCTGCCGCTTGGTTCCGGCGCCCTTGCAGGAACGTCATTGCCTGTTGACAGAAAATACGTGGCCCGTCTTTTAAAGTTTCCGGCAATATCAAAAAACAGCCTGGATGCTGTATCGGACAGGGATTTTGTGGTTGAGTTCCTTTCTGCTTCAAGTGTGCTCATGGTTCACCTATCACGACTTTCAGAAGAACTTGTGCTCTGGAGCAGTGAGGAGTTTGGTTTCATTGAACTGCCTGACGCATATTCAACCGGCTCCAGTATCATGCCCCAGAAGAAAAATCCGGATGTTCCCGAACTTGTGAGAGGCAAGGCCGGCAGGGTATTCGGACATCTTCTCACACTGCTCGTACTTTTAAAAGGCCTTCCGCTTGCATATAACCGGGATTTACAGGAAGACAAGGAACCCCTGTTTGATACCATTGATACTGTAAAGGCATGCCTGTCTGTACTAACAAAGATGATGCCAAAAATTAGATTTAACAAAAAGACAATGGAAAAAGCTGCAGAAGGCGGTTTTTCAACTGCAACAGACCTTGCTGAATATCTCGTAAAAAAAGGGGTGCCTTTCCGTAAAGCACACGGAATTACCGGTAAAATTGTTAAATACTGTCTTGAAAAGAAAAAAAACCTTGGGAATTTAGACCTGGAAGAGTTTAAACGGTTTTCAGAGATGATTGAGAAAGACGTTTTCAATTATCTGACAATAGATGCCTCCATTAGCAAAAAAGGACATTACGGGGGAACTGCAAAGAAAAGAGTAATTGGACGTATTAAACAGATTAACAGGGCTTTACAAAAATCGTATTGCCATTGATTGCCCCGGTTAAAAAAAATTGCACAGATTAGGTCCTAACGTAAAAATTTTTGTAATCATCAGGGCTGACAAATTAAAACTAAAAGACTAAATAAAAAGATGACCGTGAAGAATTGGGGAGGGGAATTGCCGTGTCTCCGCTTTGTTGTACCCCCCATTATTATCCTTGTGTTGCTTTCTGCTTTTGTTACTGCCTGCGGCAGAAGGGGAGATCCTGTAGCAATTACACCCTACAAAGTCGGAATTGATTCCAAAGAAGTCGAACCAGACTCGTATGGAAAAGTAGGAGTTGTAAAGGATTTCTCTGTTATAGTAGAAACTGTTACCTCTGTATTTAATGATAAAAATATAGAGCCTTCAAAAAATTATTATAAGGTAAGTGCTGTCGGAAAACATGAAAGCCTTCATTCTGAAGAAATCGAGATTATAACAAAAAACCGTTGAAATACTGTTGAAAAAACCTCAACAGTATTTGATTACACAGATTATAATAAGGATTCCACAGATATACTGTTGGTATTCAATCGGTGTAATCTATATTATTTCATCTGTGAAATCGGAGACGTAAGTCATGAAAGAAAAAATCCTGAAAGCGTTTGAAGAAAGCGTTTCTGTCAAACAGCAGTTTATTAAAGAAAACCTGGATATGGTCATTGAGATTTCCAGACTCTTATCTGACACATTTAACAGGGGGAATAAGCTAATTCTTTTTGGTAATGGAGGAAGTGCTACTGACGCTTCTCACATCGCGGCTGAATTTGTTAACAGATTCAAAAAGGAACGCCCGGGTCTCCCCGCTATCGCCCTTAATACTGATATTGCTGTTATGACATCCATTGCTAATGACTATGATTTTTCAGAAACCTTTTCACGTCAGATGAAGGTTTTTGCCCAGGAAGGTGACGTGGCCATTGCTATAAGCACCAGCGGAAACTCCCCTAATGTTTTAAAGGCTGTGGACACGGCAAGGAAAAAAAAATTAAAAATAATAGCATTCACAGGAGCAAAAGGCGATAAACTGGCGGCAAAAGCTGACTATGCCTTTAGTGTTCCTTCCAGCAATACGCCGCGGATACAGGAAACCCATATTACTCTCGGACATGTCCTCTGTCAAACTGTAGAAGAGATCCTTTTTGAGGCTCACAGAAAAAGATAAGACCTGCCTGTCTTTAGAATTCAAAAGATTTTTTTAAGCGACCGCATTTAATTGAAAGAATTCCTCGATGCTCTGCATCGGGGGTAATGGTCTACTC
>JAZFSN010000211.1:0-21619 GCA_036446195.1 Thermodesulfovibrionia bacterium
TTACATTATGAAGCAAAGAAACCTAACTATGCAGTGCTCTTGAATTCGTGCCAGCAGTGCTGATTTTGACTTTATTTAACTTATGGTTTTCAAATCGGTTAATTTGCAATTTATGCGCTTCAGGCACGCACCTATGACGAAATCGATACAGCCTGAAAATTAAAATTTAAAGTATGTGTTTATGCTTCATCATACTAAAAGTTTTATTATGGGTGCTTGGAATGAAATACAGTGGTAATTGCACTGTTAAGGGTTTAACCATTTGAGCAACAGCAAAGGGGTCAGCCCCCACCTGAGGCGGGCAGGCTTGACATTGGACAAATTACAACAAATTATAAAAATAAAATCTAACCAGCAAATCCAGTGGACGCTTACCAGCGCCACTGATTTAGTTAGCGTTCAGACGTTCAGTGTCAGGTCTTGACATGGTACATATTTCTGATTCAAGCATTAGTTAAGATATAATAAACGCTTATGGAATTGTCTATATTATGTATAAGAAATTTTATGATTAGTATGATTAGAAAGTGTAGAAAAATATGATATGTATCAAGTCAAGACCTGACACTATTCTTCCTATTCTTCCCTCTGCTCGTACGTTAACTGCTCATATTATCGGAGAAAGATGTTAAGTCGATATTGGATACATAGTGGAAGATGTCGGAAGGCTTTTCTGGCAATAGTTCTATGTCTGAGTGCTTTAATAGCTGTACCCAAAGCGTCGTATTCTGCTGTCCAGAAGGGGATTCAGTGTAGACTGAAGGTACCAACATCGCATACTGTCGCGGGGCAGACGATTTCTATAGACATAACTGTTGTCAATACTTCGTCGCAAACACTATTTGTGCCATGGCCTACTATCACTGGCACACGTCACCTATTAGAATGGGGCGTTCTATCTGTATCAATCAAAGACGAAAGTGGAAATACGTATAAATATGGTCCAGTACCAGCTCGTTTCTTCCAAAAACAGAGGAGTCACTATCAGAGGCTAACACCAAGCAATAAAGTAAGTAATAGCATCAATTTATGCATGTTTCGCGATAGCAACTATTCACACTCTCCATGTTCCAGACCGGGTGAATATGTAGTACGAGCGATATACTCGAATTACAACGCTGATTATTGGGATACAGGGACAAATAAATGGGTGGAACTTAATGAAGTATGGACAGGGGAGTCGATGTGTAATGAGATCAAGATCGAGGTTGTTATCAAAGAATAAGTCCAAACGGATGTGTGCAGCTAACAAGTCCTATAAGCCGACTCGCTAACCGCTCGCGGCTTATAGGTATAAAACGTCAAGCATAATTCCGAGCAACGACAATTAGAGAAGAGAGATAGAGAAGATAGAGGGGTCAGCCCTTGACATTTTACATTACGAAGCAAAGAAACCTAACTATGCAGTGCTCTTGAATTCGTGCCAGCAGTGCTGATTTTGACTTTATTTAACTTAAAGGAGGATAAAGGGGTCAGCCCCCACCTGAGGCGGGCAGGCTTGACATTGGACAAATTACAACAAATTATAAAAATAAAATCTAACCAACAAATCCAGTGGACGCTTACCAGCGCCACTAATTTTATCGTTATGTAAAAAGAAAAGGAGAAAGAGATGAAAAAAATGTTTATCCTATTGTTTGTAGTTTTTTCAGTGAATTCGTATGCAGCGAGTCTTCAGCCCTCAGATTTCAAATTGATCGAGGCTGTTGGTATCCCCCTCTTCTCAAAGGCCACCTTCGTCTATGGGACCAAGGATGTTGGTTTTCGTTTTGCCTCAAGCACACCGCCGGAAGAAGTTCAAAAATGGTATCACCAGAAATTGCCCAAGTGGGCATTATACAACAAACATGGCATTTGGATTCTCTATGATGGAGCGCCGGGCATAGTAGGCATGGGGGAAGTGATGTCCAAGAACCGGGTCTGGGTCCAACATAATGATAATCTACCCCAATGGCATTCCATTGATAAAAACATGACAACGGAAATCGTGATAATGATGGCTATTAAGTGAATCACTAGAGAATATATTTTTTATGGAGGCCCTATCTATCTGATCCGAAGGACGATCATATACTAGAATTAGCAGTTGCATCTGAAACAAAGACAATTGTAACTTACAATATCAAAGACTTTAAAGAAATCAATAAATTCGGGGTGAGAGCAATAACTCCGAAAATATTATTGGAGGAAATAAAATGAGTGCATTAAGTTTAAGGTTGCCTGATTCAATACATAGGCACATCAAAGAAATTGCAAAAAAAGAGGGAGTATCGATCAACCAGTTTATATCCTCGGCTGTTTCAGAGAAAATATCTGCATTAATGACCGAGGATTATTTAAAAAACAGAGCTAAGAGAGCAAGGAAAAAAGATTTTAAAAGCATTTTGGATAAAGTGCCTGATCGTAAACCTCTTCGGGGAGATGAATTATAAAGACCGGATAACAACAGAGTGCAGTGAGCAGGTATCAAATTGGATTTAATATTATATGATGTGCGAATTGTTTTTTAAGCAAGATGTCATGCTTCAAGTTCCACATTACTGACTCAGGCGTTAGTATAAAAAATATGAGGACAATTTATGACAGAATTGGGGAATAACAAGCGTTCACAAATGAACTCTGATAAAAGGTTGGTCGAAATGATCCTCGTTTACCCATTCTTTTCTTTTCTTCCAAAAATACCTTCTCACTCCCGCATCGAGTGCGGGGCAGACTCTAACCCTGAACCAGACTCAGTTCAGGGCTAACTCTCTCCCCGACAAAAAGATTAGGGATAAGCCCGCCATGAGAGAGGGGATAAAAGGAAGCAAGCTTACATTTTGAGTATAACATTCTTATCTCTCTGCAAGATCGAAGGTATTATGCAGAACTTTTACAGCCTCCTCTGTATACCTGATATCAATAATACAGGAGATTTTAATCTCAGAGGTGCTTATCATCATTATGTTAATGCCTTTCTCCGCAAGCGTTGAAAACATCTTGGCGGCTATACCAAAATGTGAACGCATCCCTACCCCCAGAATAGAGACCTTTGAAATATCTTCTTTTATGTTGGCACCTTTCGCACCGAGGTCGCCTGACACTTTTTTTGTAATCTCAAACGCCTTCTCGCGGTCAGCAACAGGAACGGTAAAGGAAATATCCGTGGATTTGCCGTCACTTCCCACATTCTGGACAATCATGTCAACCACTATGTTTACGTTGGCAATGGCATTGAAAAGTTTGGCAGCTATTCCCGGCCTGTCAGGTACACCCGTAATTGTGATCCTTGCCTGATCTTTATCATACGTAACGCCTGAAACTACGATTTTCTCCATGTTTTCATCCTCCTTAATAACGGTGGTTCCCGGGGTGTTGTTGAAACTTGAGCGTATCACAAGAGGCACATTATACTTTTTTGCAACTTCAACAGCTCGGCCGTGAATAACCCTGGCTCCCAGACTTGCCATCTCTAACATCTCGTCGTAGGAAATCCTGTCTATCTTTCTGGCTTTACCAGCAATATTCGGGTCAGTAGTATATACCCCATCCACATCCGTGTATATTTCACAGAGGTCAGCATCAAGCGCAGCGGCTATTGCAACTGCAGTGGTATCAGATCCTCCCCTGCCAAGGGTTGTTACGTCAGAGAATTCATCTATTCCCTGGAAACCAGCGACTACAGGAATCTTGTTTTCATCAAGGGCCTTTTTTAGTCTGCCTGAGTCAATACGTTCTATCATTGCTTTTGTATGAGAGCTGTCAGTGATTATTCCGACTTGCCTGCCTGTAAAGCTCATTGATTTATGCCCAAGCATCTGGATTGCCATACTTGTAAGTGCACTTGTAACCCTTTCACCTGACGACAGGAGAAGGTCCATTTCCCTTTCATCAGGGGTATCTGCTATTTCATGGGCCAACTTAATCAGTTTGTCTGTTTCACCTGCCATTGCAGAAACAACAACAATGACTTTATTGTTTTGTTTTACAGACGACACTACGCGTTTAGCTATGGCTTTAATCTGTGATATATCCTTAACTGAAGTGCCTCCGTATTTCTGAACTATTATAGCCAAATTGTTCTCCACTTATAAATTAGTTATTAGTTATTGGTTATTCGAATAACGTATAACGTATAACATATAACGGAAATCAGATTCATTTTCCCCTAATAAAATAATCCATCAATTTATATCCCTTTTCAAAGACGCGAAGGTGTTTTGTCTTACAGATGTCTTCAGAAAAGGATTTGATTTCCGGTTTTGCATTTTTCATCCCTTTACCCCTGCAGCCTCTGTGTGAATCAGATCCAGCCGACCGGTATATTGCAAATGGAACAGGGTCGTCAGTATGGCTTTTAATGCTTACCGGAGTTGCATGGTCAGGTAAAAGCAATATACTGTATTTTTTAAACTTTTTTATGCCCCTCAACACTGTTCCTACGACCTTTGTGTCAAAATTCTCTATGGCCTTTATCTTTTCCTTTATATTACCACTATGACTTGCCTCATCAGGGGCCTCAACATGCAAATATACGATGTCAACTGATTCAAGAGCTCTGAGTGCCGCCCTTGCCTTGCCAATGTAATTGGTATCCAGATAACCTGTTGCGCCTTTTACAGGCATAACATCAAACCCCGCACATATGCCAAGACCTTTTATAAGGTCTACAGCAGATATGACTGTGCCTTTAAGATTGTACTTCTCTTTGAATTTGGGTATGTATACGCTTTTACCCTGACCCCAGAACCAGAGGTTGTTTGCAGGCGGCAGTCCCAGTTCTATCCTTTTTTTATTAACCGGATGAGCCATGAGGATTTCCGTTGATTTCTCCATGAGCTCCCTGAGGAAGCTGCCCCCGTTTCCTTCTGGCAGGTAGTTTTTGATTTTTTTCCCTGTGATGTCGTGTGGAGGCGTGCAATGTGTCTTTTGTTTCCCTTTCTTCCATACCATGAGATGGCGATAACTCATGCCCGGATAGAAGACAACCCTGTCAGAGCCAAGCTTATTATTTATTGCCTTGATGAGAAGAGTTGCTTCCCTTGTAGATATATGGCCTGCGCTGTAATCCTGCATTAAGGCGTTGTCCCTGTTTTTGGAACCAGTAAATTTTAGTGTAACAAGATTGCATCTAAAGGCGATATCTCCTGGTTTGAGCTTTACACCTCTGTAAGCAGCCTCAAGTGCAGCCCTGCCGCTGTAGTATTTTGACGGATTGTATCCAAAAACAGAAAGGTTTGCCACATCAGAACCCGGTGCAAAGCCTGATGGAATAGTCTTTAAACTTCCGGGCTCGCCTTGGGCTGCAATCCTGTCCATATTAGGCGTGCTTGCCTTCTGAAGGCATGTCTTATATCCGAGTTTCTTTATAGGCATATCAGCCATTCCGTCGCCAATAAGCACAATGTATTTCATCTTCTCTCTGCCCCGTCTCTGTTTCTTATCTGTACGCACAATTTACAAAATACCTTTCAGAAGATTTTCCACCTCTGAAAAATCTTTTTTTACGCTTACAGGTTTTTTAGAAGTCTTCAATGCCGTGTCAGGGTCTTTCAGTCCATTGCCTGTCAGTGTACAGACTACGGTTTCACCACCCTTAAAATATCCTTCCTTATACAGTTTAATTACACCTGCCATAGAGGCAGCAGAGGCTGGCTCACAAAAGATTCCCTGTTTAGAGGCGATAAATTCGTATGCTTCAAGGATTTCTTTATCAGTTACAGAGTCAATTCTTCCCCCTGATTCGTCTCTTGCAGCAAGCGCGCCCTTCCAGCTTGCAGGATTTCCTATTCTTATAGCTGTAGCAATGGTTTCCGGTTTTTCTATGAGATGACCGACAACAATGGGCGCCGCACCTGCAGCCTGAAATCCAAGCATCTTTGGCAAAGAGTTAATCCTTTTAGCGGCCTGATATTCCCTGTATCCTTTCCAGTATGCTGTTATGTTGCCTGCGTTTCCAACAGGAAGGGCGTGATATTCAGGTGCGCGGCCGAGCTGATCACAGACCTCAAAGGCCGCTGTTTTCTGTCCTTCAAGTCTGAAGGGATTTATAGAATTTACAAGAGTGATTGGATATTTCTCTGCGAGCTGTTTAACGATTTTCAAGGCATCGTCAAAATTGCCTTCTAACTGAAGCACTCTTGCACCATGTAATACAGCCTGCGCGAGTTTTCCCATGGCAATTTTACCTTCAGGGATGAGCACTATGGCAAAAATGCCTGCTTTTGCGGCATAAGCAGCAGCAGATGCAGAGGTGTTGCCTGTTGAAGCACATATAACAGCCTTTGTATTGGCCTCTACTGCCTTTGAAATAGCAAGTGTCATACCGCGGTCCTTAAAAGAACCGCTGGGGTTTACGCCCTCGTATTTAAAATACAGGTTAATTTTCTCTGGAAAGAGTTCATCCAGATTTGTACCTTTTATTAATGGTGTGTTGCCCTCATTGAGGGTGATTATGGGCGTCTTGTCTGATATACTTAGAAAATTCTTGTATTTTTCAATTATTCCCTGCCATAACTCCATAATTATTCCACAATGTCCCCTTCCACAAGCTCTACCACTACCCCCTGCTGTCTAAGAAACTCTATGCTGTTTTTCAGATTTTCTTCAGAGCCCTCAAGTTCCAAAACCATCTCTCCAACAGTTTCAGTGACCCTTGCTCTTCTTATGTTCGGCATGATGTCATATTTTTTGACCATAGTGAAAATAACAGGTTCTTTGATGAGATGTTGGGGAAAAGTTAATTTTACCCGATTTTTCATTGTGTCCCCCTTTGTAAGATTTCAGATTTACGATTTCGGATTTTAGATTTAATAAATCCACAATCTACAATCATCAATCCACAATTTTTATGTGCCTCCCGCAATTGCAGGAACAATGGAGACTTCGTCTCCGTCTTTAACATTTGTCTCTTCAACATTGAGAAACCTTATATCTTTATCATTTACGTAGACATTTACAAATCGCCTTATTTTTCCGCCTTCAGATATTCTTTCTCCGATTCCAGGATACTTTTTATCCAGGGCATTAATAAGTTCTATAATACTCCCGGGTTCTCCGTCCACTTCTTCTTTTCCATGTGTCAGTCTCTGAAGCGGTGTCGGTATTTTAACTTTTACAGCCATCTATTATACCCCCTTTATTAGTTAATCGATTAACTAATAACGTATAACGATTAACGGTCTTTAGATTCTATTTTTTCCAGAACCTCCTCAAAGGAATTTAGTCTGGGTTTAATGTAAAATGGTTCAGGGATGTGGCCGCTAAGTGCTTCCTGCGTCTTTAGGCCATTACCTGTAATGCATATTACGGTTGAGCTGTCTTTATTTATATAACCTTTTTTTAAAAGTTTTATTGTTGAAGCAAGGGTAACTCCGCCCGCGGTTTCTGCAAATATTCCCTCTGTTTTTGCAAGGAGCTTTATTGAGTCTATGATTTCCCTGTCAGACACATCTTCGCCAAAACCTTTGCTTTCCTGAACGACCTGCGTCGCATAGAAACCGTCAGCAGGATTGCCGATTGCAAGGGATTTGGCTATTGTATCGGGTTTAACCGGTTTTATGACATCAATGCCCTGTTTTATCGCGGTAACAATTGGTGAGCAGCCCGTTGCCTGAGCTGCAAAGACTTTTGTATTTAATTTTTCAATTAATCCAATCTCCTTCATTTCTTTAAAACTCTTCCATATCTTTGTTATCAGAGAGCCGCTTGCGCAGGGTACTATTATATTGTCAGGGGTAATCCACCCAAGCTGTTCTATTATCTCATGTCCGTGTGTCTTTGAACCCTCTGCATAAAATGGCCTGATATTAATATTTACAAATGCCCAGCGGTATTTATTTGCTACCTCGCTGCAGAGCCTGTTGACCTCATCGTAATTACCATCGACAGCTATGAGATTTGGTTCATACACAAGCGATGCGATTATCTTGCTGTGTTCAAGGCTTGCGGGAATAAATATAAATCTTTTAAATCCTGCCTTTGCGCCCTGGGCAGAGACAGAATGAGCCAGGTTTCCTGTTGATGCGCATGCGACAGTATCAAACCCGAATTCCCTTGCTTTTGCCAGGGCAACAGCAACTACCCTGTCTTTAAAAGAGAGGGTCGGGTGTGTGACTGTGTCATCCTTTATGTAAAGTTCTCTCATGCCCAGCACCTTTGCAAGATTATCAGCTTTTATAAGGGGTGTAAAACCAGTGTTAAATGTATCCATAGGTTCTTTGTCAAGCGGCAATAATTCCTTATAACGCCATAAATTCTGCGGTCTTGACTGAATTTTTTTTCTTGTCAGAACCTTTCTGATTTCTTCATAATCGTAAACTATTTCCAGAGGTCCAAAACAGAATTCGCACACATATATCGGGCTAACAGGATAATCTCTCCCGCATTCCCTGCATTTCAGTCCTTTTACATAGCCCATTTTATTGTCTATACCCCCCACCCCTCCCTCCCCCTCAAGGGGGGAGGGTTAGGGAGGGGGTGATGTAACTTTTCCTATTGCGTTTATATTAATCTATAATTCACAGTATTCCTCAGGGTGATCAGTCAGTTCTTTTATTGTCGGGTTTTCACCGCATACAGGACACCCAGGGTTTTTGGGTATTTTAACCTTTCTGAAATTTGTCCCCAGCGCATCATATATTAACAGTTGACCCTTAAGGGGGCTGCCTTTGCCGAGGATTATTTTAAGGACCTCTGTAGCCTGGAGCGCGCCTATAACACCCGGCAAGACGCCTAATACCCCTGCTTCCTGGCATGACGGAACAAGCCCTGGCGGCGGTGGTTCCTCAAAAAGACAGCGGTAGCATGGACCGTCACCAGGCAGTATGGTTGTCACCTGTCCCTCAAATCTGAGAATGGCACCGCTGACAAGGGGTTTTTTGAGCATTACGCAGGCATCATTAACAAGATATCGTGTTGGAAAATTGTCCGAACCATCTACTATAATATCGTAGTCTTTAATAATTTCCAGAATATTTTTATTGTTAATCCTGTCCCTTATGGCGATAACATTAACATCAGGATTTAGTGATTCAAATGTATTCTTGGCCGAATCCGCTTTATTGAAACCGAGCGTTTTTACGCTGTGAGCAATCTGCCGCTGCAGATTGCTTAGCTCAACAACGTCGTTATCCATAAGGGCAATTGTTCCAACCCCTGCAGCAGTCAGGTAATATCCAACAGGGCAACCGAGCCCTCCCGCCCCAATTATAAATACCTTTGCCCCGGAGATCTTTTTCTGCCCTTTACCTCCGACTTCAGGCAGGATTATATGTCTGCTGTATCGCTTAAGCTGCTCTTCTGAAAAATCCATCAGTCTTCAACCTCTTTCCTTATCTGAATAATCCAGTCTGAAGGATTTATTTTTTCCTTTTTCAAAACCATATGTCCATAATTAAGCATGGCCTTGGGAACACTCTCAGCGGCTTCCGGATAATCAAGTAATATTTCAAGAACCTGTCCCACCTCTATTTCTTCTATTGCAAGTTTCGATTTTACAAGAGTATACGGACAGACCTCACCTTTTATGTTAATTTTCTTGTCTATTTTTGTATCTTCCATCATTATTCCTCTCTCCCCTCAACCCTTAAATACATTGTTCTGCCGGATACGACAGAGAGCCTGTTAATTTCCTTTAATGAGAGAACCACATCCTTTTCTTTTGCTTTATGTGTCATCATTACCAGAGGGACTGCTTTTTCTTTCTTCCTCCCTTTCTGTATAACAGACTTAATGCTTATGTTATGGGCGCCCAGAATACCTGATATCCTGGATAAGACTCCGGGCTTATCCAGAGCTGAAAATCTGAAGTAATAACTGCTGTATACATCCTCCATTCTCTTTATCCTGAGACCTGATTTTTCAGGCATTCCCATCCCCTGTATCCTGTTGACAGCGCCTGTTTTGATATTCCTCGCTATATCCACAATGTCACTTACCACAGCACTTCCTGTGGGCATCTTTCCTGCGCCCTTTCCATAATAAAGCGCAGAACCAATGGCATCTCCCTCAACATAAATTGCATTAAAGACTCCGTTAACACTGGAGATTAAATATTCTTTGGGCACCATTGTAGGATGGACTCTCAATTCAATGTCCCCGTTGATTTGCTTTGCTATTGCAAGCAGCTTTATCCTGTAGCCAAACTCATCTGCAAAACTTATGTCCAAAGGTGTTATTCGGGTTATACCTTCTGTAAATATTTTCTTTAGGGAACAAGGGAGGCCAAAAGCAAGAGAAGCAAGTATTGCAAGTTTATGGGCGGAGTCAATGCCCTTGACATCGAGAGTCGGATCCGCTTCTGCATATCCAAGTCTTTTTGCCTCGTTCAAAGCCGTTAAAAAGTCAATTCCTTCTTCACTCATTTTAGTTAATATAAAGTTAGAAGTGCCGTTTATTATTCCATATATTGCCTGCACCTTATTGCCTATCAGCGCTTCTCTGATTATTTTTATTATGGGAATACCACCCGCAACCGCTGCCTCAAACCCTACGTCAACCTTATTTTTCCGGGCAGCCCTGAATATATCAGAACCCTCGGTTGCAAGGAGCAGCTTATTGGCTGTTACAACATGTTTCCCTTTTTTAATAGCTTTAAGAATAAATTCTTTGGCAGGATGAATTCCGCCGATAAGCTCCACAACTATATCAATTCCCGGGTCATTCAGCACTTCGTCTTTATCTGTTGTGAAAATGTCATTGGTAAGCCTGATTCCTCTCTTTCTTTTTATATCAATGTCAGCAATCCTGCGTACAACCAGCGGGAATCCCAACCTTCTTTCAAGCTCTTTGCGCTTTTCAAGAAGGATTTGCGCTACTCCGGTTCCAACAGTGCCTAAACCTATAATTCCTACAGACACAGCTGATTTTTTGATGCCCCTTGCAGTTCCGACGCTTCGGGAAGAAAATTTTTTATTTTTCATATTTGCTTACCAATACGCAGTCCCGATATTTCGGGACGAATAATGCACCCGTTGAGAATTCTTATGCTACCCCCGTATCTATAATTAAGATGGTTCAAAATCAAGAATTAAAAATTTCCTTAACTCTAAATTCTACCTAAATTAAGCGATTCTTGCTACTCTTTCCTTTATTCTGTCATTCTCCCGATGCTTCGGGATTCGGAAACGTTCCCCTGTCTTTAAGAAAGATTCCCGCCTCGGCGGGTCGCCTGAGGCGACTGGACATTTATCCTTTGCAACGCTACAAAAAAGAAGCCAGAATGACAGATTTTATTTTTCACCCAATGGGTGATTTTGGGTATATCTTGAAAATAAACATTTTCAATACATTAACTGGTTTTTGCATCATAAACTTAAATTCTACATTTTCAACTTCTTAACTTATAAAATAATATTATGCTCTAACATCTTAGATTTATTCAAGTTTTAAATAAGAGTTTTATACATGATGTTTTATAAAATTGCGCAGAATATAAAATTCTCCTAAAGTCTGTCATGCCGGCAGGCAGGCGGGAATGACACAACATGCGCAATAATTTAATACGCTGTGTATAAATAAGATATCCATCAACACTTTGATTGCACAGAAGGTACCGATTTAAAAAGAATATTTCAAAATACATCAAGATTTATGTCGTCAAGTTTTTTCCAGTTTCATCGGAAACAGGAAAAAACTAGTTGACGAAGGCTCTTTGGTCTTTGTAGAATTAGTTGTGCAGAGGCTCGTAGGAAGAGATTTTTTCGACAAAATACGCCGCACTGTAAAGGCATCCTATTTTATTGCCTCGATATTTCCCCTGCTTCTACTTGTTTATATTTTCCTGAAATATATCTACCCGCACAGCATTCAGGCACAGGCAGATATTGAATTGCTTATCCTGATTGCAGTTCTTCTTTCAATCGGCGGCCTGTTTCTTTCAACAAGGGCTACCAATAAAGCAATTTCATCACTTCAGTCAGTTCATACGAAGTTAAACTCTATTGTTGAAATTTCAGGACAGCTTGGACAGACGCGTCATCTTGACCTTCTTCTCGAGAATATTGTCAAGGCTGCACAGGACATCATCTCTGCCGAGACGGCTTCTCTTCTCCTTACAGACGAATCGGATAACCTCAGGGTTAAAGTTGTTTTGGGAGAAAGGGGCCAGAACTCAAAAGACAGGGTTGTGAAGCGCGGCGAGGGAATATCCGGCTGGGTTGCAGAGACAGGGAAATCAGCTGTAATCAATGACGTGACCCAGGATAGCCGTTATAACCCGTCCTTTGACGGGGAAAGCGGGTTTAAAACAAGGTCTGTCATGTGTGTCCCTCTTACTTATGATAAAAAAATAATAGGTGCAATTGAAGTATTGAACAAAAAAGGAGGCATCTTCGTAAAAGAAGATGAGGAACTGCTTTGGACCTTTGCTAAACAGGCTTCCATATCGATTGTCCAGAGCAAAGCGCAGGAAAACCGGCGGAATGATATTGTCTATATAACCGAGATACTTGTCGGCGCTCAGGATTTCCACAGCCCGGAAAAAAAAGGACATGTCAGAAGAGTAGCAAAATATGCCAATCTTATTGGCAGGAAGATGGGTATGGCTGAATCCGATTTAAAAAATCTTTATTATGCCTCTCTACTGCATGATATTGGCCTTTTAAAAATCGAGGTAAGTAATGTAAATGAAAGCGAACCATGGAAAAAGGAAAAATACATACAGCACCCCAAACTTGGTTATGATATGATAAGACCCATTTTTTTATGGAAGGAAGCGGCCGAGTTTGTTCTTAACCACCATGAGAGATATGACGGCGCAGGCTACCTGTCAGGGAAAAAAGGAGCGGAGATTCCTCTTGGTGCAAAAATACTCTTTGTATCTGAAACATTTGATGTAATTACAAGCAAGTCTTCATACAGGAAACGACTTGATTTTAAAGAAGCGCTTATTGAAATCGAGGCAAACTCAGGAACCCAGTTTGATCCTGAGGTAGTGAGGGCATTTAAAGAAGCAGTAAAGGATTCCGATCTGATTAACGATTAACAGGCCCTGGAGTTGTTGTTGCCATATCCAGGGTGATATGCCGGATATATTTTTAATCCGGAAAGTTTGAATTTTTTTTCAGAAGTCTCCGCAATAATAAGCCGACCGCTTCCTCAGTAAAAAAACAGTGTAATACCAAAATAGAAATGTCCTAAAAAAGTCATGCTATCCTGCCCTTTTAATTATTCATGTCTTTCATACTGGCTCCCGTTCTCCGTAGCAGCCTGCTTCGCCGAAGTGCTACGAAGGCTGAACTGCGAAGGATAAATGTCCAGTATCTTTCTTTAAGAATGATTCCGAATCCCGAAGCATCGGAAGAATGACAGAAAAAAAGCGGGAATGACAACTGCATTGAGGCAATAACATAAAACCGGACGTTTCTAAATTGGCTTGACAGTAAAAAAACAGTTGACTTACTTTTTTTTATATTTGTAGAATTAGCTATGCGCCAGCATATAGGGGAAGATTTTTTTCAGAATATACGCCGTACTGTAAAAATATCTTATTTTGTAAGTTCCATTATCCCTCTTGGCATCCTGGTTTATCTCACCATAAAGTATATTTATCCGTACTTGACAATGGGAACCGGAGAAGGATTACCAATACATCTTATAGTACTTCTTTTGCTTTCCCTTGTTGTATCAATCCTGGGGCTGATTCTTTCAACAAGGGCAACAAATGCGTCAGTTTCATCACTACAGGACCTTTATTCAAAGTTAAATACCCTTGTTGATATTACAAAACAGTTTAGAGAGACCCTTTACATTGATATACTTCTGGAAAACATTGTAAAGTCCGCAATACATCTTAACTCTGCTGAAACAGGCTCTATTCTTCTTTTTGATGAGTCGGGAGATTTGAGGTTTAAGGTTCTTATAGGGCAACGGGGTCAGAAAATAAAAGACAGGGTTGTAAAACGGGGAGAAGGAATTTCCGGCTGGGTTGCAGAGACCGGGGAATCAGCTATAGTCAATGATGTAGCCAATAACAAACGTTTCAATCCGGCTTTTGATAAAGAAAGCGGGTTTAAGACAAGGTCTATCATGTGTGTTCCGCTTGTTCACAACAAGGAAGTTATAGGAGTTATCGAGGTCTTGAACAGGAGGATCGGGGTCTTTACCGATGATGATGAAAAATTGCTTTATAGCCTTGCAGACCAGGCAGCTATATCAATTTCACAGAGTAGGGTGTTTGAGAGCCGGCACAGTGATATCATTCACATTACTGAAATTCTCATCAGAGCGCAGGATTATATCAGGGAGAAAAGAGGTCATGCAAGAAGGGTAGCAAATTACGCTAATGTTATTGGAAAGCACATGGGGCTTTCCGAGACGGATTTAAAAAATCTTTATTATGCCGCTCTCTTTCACGATATAGGTTTTCTAAAAATTGAAGTAGAAGACCCGTGGAATTGTGAAAAGTGGGAAAAGGAAAAATATATACAGAGTCATCCTCAGTTAGGCTATGATATGATCAGGCCCATTTCTCTCTGGCGTGATGCAGCAGATATTATTCTCAACCATCACGAGAGGCATGACGGAAATGGTTATCCGTCAAAGAAAAAAGGGGAAGATATTCCTGTCACTGCAAAGGTTCTTTCCGTAGCAGATACTTTTGACGTGCTTACAAGTAAATATTCCTATAAGAGCCGGGTTGATTACCCTACCGCAATCAGTGAAATAACGGCATATTCTGGAAAGCAGTTTGACCCTGACGTGGTAAAGGCATTTGAAGAATCTATAAGAGACGTCGACCTGGTCAGTTAAAATTTAAAAGTTGACAGTTGACGGTTACCGGTTGTCAGTCTACAAAAACTCAATAAGCAACAAAAAATCTTAAGTTTTTCAGCTTCCCTTATTCAGCGCCTTTTTTATCCCTCTTGTTGCCTGTCTTATCCTGTGTTCGTTTTCAACCAGTGCAAAACGGATAAAACCTTCCCCTGATTCTCCAAAACCAATTCCAGGAGAAACAGCGACCCCTCCCTCTTCCAGAAGGAATTTTGAAAATTCAAGTGAACCCATTTTCCTGAATGCATCTGGTATCTCGGCCCATACAAACATCGTGGCCTTTGGAGGTTCTATAATCCATCCTGCATTTTTGAGTCCGATGATAAGTGTATTTCTCCGCTGCTCATATGTCTTTCTTATTGTTTCAACACAGTCCTGGGGACCTCTGAGCGCAATAATGCTTGCAATCTGGATTGGCTGAAACATACCATAGTCAAGGTAACTTTTAATATTTATGAGTGCGGCGACAAGCTCTTTATTGCCCACGCAAAAGCCTACTCTCCAGCCTGCCATGGAATAGCTCTTTGTAAGCGAGAAGAATTCTACCCCTATATCTTTTGCCCCCTTAGCCTGAAGAAAACTCGGTGCCTTATAATTGTCAAATGTAAGGTCTGCATATGCAAGGTCATGGAGCACTATAATGTTGTTCTCTTTTGCAAAATCAACCACCTTCTGAAAAAAATCAAGTTCGACACATTCAGTAGTTGGATTATGAGGAAAATTTATCATCAGTATTTTAGGCCTTGGCCATGTTGATTTAAACGCGTCTTCCATGCTTTTAAAAAAATCTTTATCCTTTCCTATGGGAATGCTTCTCACATCACCTCCTGCAAGAATAATACTGTAAGGATGGATAGGATATGCAGGCGCAGGTGTAAGGGCAAGGTCGCCGGGTTCAACCATGGCATAAACGATATGTGACAGACCTTCCTTTGACCCTATTGTTACGACTGCTTCAGAATCAGGGTCAAGGTCAACATTAAAGCGCCGCTTATACCACTCGCATATGGCCATTCTCAACTGGGTTATGCCTTTTGAAGCTGAATATCTGTGGTTTTTCGGGTTCTGAACAGCTTCTATTAACTTGTCAACGATGTGTTTTGGAGTTGGCAAATCAGGGTTGCCCATTCCGAGGTCTATAATATCCTCACCCCTTCGCCTTGCATCCATTTTAAGTTGATTTACAATTGCAAAGATATAAGGCGGCAGCCGTTTTACCCTTTTAAATTCATGCATCTTATCTCCTTGAAAAATTTTTAGTTATTTTTTTAGACTAATAACAAATAACATATAACAAATCAGTAGTGTCCGGTTAAAAAATGATTAAATATTAACTGGTTGTCATTCCGGCCTGCCTGCCGGCAGGCAGGCTTGACCGGTCGGAGCGACTCTACGCGAAGACTCGCTTCGAGAATCTTTCCTTTATAAGTGAAGCTCCCCGCCTACAAGGCGGGGCTTCCGAGCAAGGAATAATTATTTTTATTTATATAGCTGCCTTTCATCCCCGCTCACAGAGCGGGGCATTCAGGCAGCATCCTCGTAAAAAGAGGGATTCCCGACATTCATCCTTCGTAGTACTACGGAGAACGGGAGCGGGAATGACGTTTATATGGTTAATAAACCTTTATTTATAAGAAGATGAACGATCAATATGTACATAAGATTTACCGGACACTACTGATAACAAATAACTAATAACTGTCTTTATACATCTCCCATGCGTTCATTGAGCTCCTTGTCAGTGGCGAAGAGGCAACGGCCTTAAACCCCATTTCAAGACCTCTTATTCGGTATTCCTCAAAAACCTCCGGCCTGATATATTCTACTACAGCTGTATTTTCTCTGCGTGGTCTTAAGTATTGACCGATTGTTAAAAAATCACAACCTGAATTTTTCAGGTCTTTCATAACAGACATCACCTCTGAATCTTTTTCACCAAGTCCCGGCATAATACCTGATTTGGTCCTTATACCAGGATAAAGTGTCTTTGCTGATTTTAAGAGAGTAAGTGAAACTGAATAATCAGCTCGGAATCTCGGTACGAATCGACCCCGATGAGACGATGCGAACTGACCAGCCCCGCAGTCAGGCAGGTCGTCTCTTGTTACCGAAGTAATGACGACAAATATCCATGCAGGATGCCGCATAAGGATTAAAAATAACTGATTTGCTCATCCTTGTCAAACCAGTGACACATACTCATACACTGATACAATTTCTTGACTTATACTGACAGTTTAATATATTTTTTGTAGATACAGGATCATCAAAAACCAACTGATAAATAAAAGGGGGGCATGCGTAAACAGATTACTAAATTAAAAAAAACAGTTGCTGACCGGCGAAAAACAGAAAGACATAAATACAATCCTTTTGCCATGCTGAATGCTATAAGCATTGCACAGTCCCTGTTCATTGCTGATTCCGGCACTAAGGTTTTGTTTGATAAACTTCTAACTGATCTTCTCATTCTTACCAAAAGCAAATATGGCTTTATCGGAGAGGTGCTCTATAGTGAGAAAAAGGAACCGTATCTAAAAATCTATGCCATTTCAAACATTGCATGGAATAAAAAGACTCGGGAGTACTATAAAGAAAATGCCCCTGAAGGCATGGAGTTCCGCAACCTCAAAACCCTCTTTGGCAGGGTAATGACGTCAGGTAAACCTGTCATATCCAATAACCCGTCTAAAGACTCGAGGCGGGGGGGGCTCCCAGAGGGCCATCCTCCGCTTAATGTATTTTTGGGTCTGCCTCTTTACCGCTATAATCAGTTAATTGGAATGATAGGTATTGCTAACCGGCCCGGAGGATATGACAGGCAGATAGTGAGTTTTCTGAAGCCATTTCTTGCCACCTGCAGCAATATAATAGAGGCCCTCAGAACTGAACATATGCGCAGGTTAACTGAAAAAGCGCTGTGGGAGAGTGAGGAAAATTTCAGGTCTGTATTTGAAAATTCAGCGGTTGGCATGTTGAGGGTCGGTATAGACGGTAAGCTTTTGGAGGCCAATCCCGCCTTTGAAAGAATGTCTGGTTACAGCAGGAAAGAATTAGGTGAGATGACATCTGCGGCCATTTCTCATCAGGATTACATTAAAAAAGAAAACTTACTTATTAAAAAGCTTTCTGAAGCAAAGCTTGATAATTTTAAGATGGAAAAACGCTATATAAGAAAAGACGGCAGCATATTCTGGGGTGACCTTAATGTATCAGTTGTGAGAGATACTGAAGGGACACCAAAGCACTATATTTATGTTATTGAAGATATCACAGAGCACAGACTGGCAGAGGAAGCGCTTTATAAAGAGAAAAAGTTCTCTGAAAACCTCATTAAAAGCAGTGTTGACGGTATTTTGGCATTTGATAATGAATGTCGCTATACCGTCTGGAATCCGGGGATGGAAATTATCACCGGCATGAAAAAAGAGGATGTACTTGGTAAATGTGCCTTTGATGTATTCCCATTTTTAAAAGAGACGGGCGAGGATAAATATTTCTTCGGGACCCTGAAAGGCAGCACCCTTATTTCTTCAGACAGACCATTCGTTGTGCCTGAATCAGGTCAAGCCGGCTTTTTTGAAGGTCGCTATTCCCCTCTTCTTAATGACAAGGGTGAAGTTATCGGGGGAACAGCTATAATTCGGGATATCACTGAACACAAGAAACTCGAAGAACAGCTGCGCCATTCTCAGAAGATGGAGGCATTGGGTCAGCTTGCCGGGGGAATAGCCCATGATTTTAACAATATACTCACTGCTATCATAAGCTATGGATATATCCTGAAGACAAGGATGGATGAACATGATGATCCGTTAACGTACTGTATTGATGCGATACTCACCTCATCAGATCGCGCTGCCATTCTCACTCGCGGTCTTCTTTCCTTCAGCAGAAAACAGATAATCGACACCAAACTTTTAGAACTGAATAATGTTATTAAGAAATTCGAAGACCTTTTATTAAGGGTTATTTGTGAGGACATTAAGTTAAATATCCGGCTTACGGATGAAGATCTTTATGTAATGGCAGACAGGATCCAGATAGAGCTGGTATTGATGAATCTGATTACGAATTCATGTGATGTAATGCCTAAAGGCGGCGAAATAACAATAAAGACAGAGCGTGTGGAACTGGACGATGAATTCATAGATATGAAGGGATATGGAAAGACAGGCGAATATGCCCTTATTTCAGTAACCGATACAGGGTCTGGCATGGATGATGAGACCATGAGCAAAATATTCGAGCCCTTCTTTACAACAAAAGAATCGGGGAAAGGTACAGGGCTCGGTCTTTCAATCATATTCGGGACAATGAAACAGCATGACGGCTATGTTGATGTTGAGAGCGAAGTGGGGAAAGGAACAACATTCAGGATATATTTTCCATTGGTTAAAGCGAAGACAGAAGAGAAGGAATTTGAAGAAGGTCCCCTGATTGGCGGGACAGAGACAATCCTCATTGCAGAGGATGAAGAGTCGGTGATGTTCCCTCTGAAGATGGTGCTCAAGGAATTTGGCTATGAAGTTATAGAGGCGGTTGACGGAGAGGATGCAGTGAATAAATTCATGGAGAATAAAGACAGGCTTCAGCTTGTTATCATTGATGTAGTGATGCCCAGGAAGAGCGGTAAAGATGTTTATGAGGAGATAAAGAAGGTAAGTCCTGGTATTAAAGCAATATTTACAAGTGGATATACCTCGGACATTATCGATGCAAAGGGAACCATTGACAAAGGAATAGATTTTCTGTCCAAACCTGTCTCACCGGATGAACTTTTAAGAAAGATAAGAAAAGTACTTGATAAATAAGGGTAATTGTCAAAAATATCGAGGTTCAACCTCGATATTTTTGGATAATTTACAGGATTTCAGACAGGAAGCAGTCAAGGAAAAGGGGTCAGACTTAATAACTTGCATAACTTTATGATATATACGGCTATATAGAAATATGGAGGTTGAACCTCGATATTTTCAAATTATTTAAATTCTTTTCAAAATCTTCTCAGTAATCTTATGAAATTCTTTTTTTATTAAAGAAGAATTAGTATTTTTTGAATAAGGCACAATACCAAGTAAAGGCACTCCTCCGAGCTTCTCTATAACTTCAGGGTTGGTTCTCTCTGGCAGACCTTTTTTAGTTTTAGTAGTGTAATTAATAATTACTCCGAGAATATCTATCCCCCTGCTTCCTGCAGTTTCTATTGTAAGCAGTGTATGGTTTATTGTTCCAAGACCGGGTCTTGATACTATTAAAATTGGAATGTCCATATCCTTTATAAGATCAAGGAAGAGATATTTTTTATAGACAGGTACCATAATCCCCCCTGCCCCTTCAACAATTGTTATATCGTATTTTTTTAAGAGATGATTGCAGGCTGAAAGTATTTTTTTCTTTTTTATTGAAACCTTCTCTGTTACTGCTGCAACTGCCGGCGCAAGTGGAAGCCTGAATTTGTATGGATTGATGATATCAAGGGGCTCTTCTGTGCCTGATGCCCTGATAAGCCTGACAGCATCTACAGGAACAAGTTTCCCTTTTTTGGCCCGGCACCCTGTCTCTACAGGCTTCATGGGACAAACATTAAACCCCGTTTCCTTAAAAGCCTTTAAAAGACCAGTTGCCACAAAAGTCTTGCCAACCCCGGTGTCAGTTCCTGTTATAAAGATACCTCTGTTCAGTTTACTGTTCACTGTTCACCGTTAACTGTTAACTGTATTTATATTATTCTGCTATCCAGATTAAAGACCTGTCCTGTTATACCTGATGTTTCAGTAAGGTAGCAGATAAATTCTGCAACCCTGCCGGGCTCTGAGAATCTTTTTACAAGGTTGTCTTTAAGCGCTGTTTCTTTTGCCCTGTCAGTTGAGTCTGTTCCCATGTCTGTGAGCATATAGCCGGGAAGAACAGCATTAGCTGTTATGTTATACCTGCTCAGTTCTTTTGCCGTTGAAAGAGTCAGCCCGATAAGACCTGCTTTTGATGCAGAATAAGCTGAAAGCCCTGCCCTTCCCTTTAATCCTGCAATTGATGAGATATTGATTATATGACCGCTTTTTTGCTTTATCATATAGGGTGCGGCAGCGCGTATGAAATTAAAAGGTCCTTTAAGATTTGTATCAACCACATCATCAAAATCCTCTTCCGATGTCTTTATAAGCAGTGCCTCTTTTGTAATGCCGGCGTTGTTTATTAGAACATCAACCCGTCCCCATTTTTTTACTGCTTCTTCAGTCAGTGCCTTTACCTCTCTGAAATTTCTTACATCAGCCCTGAGCACTAAAGATTCCTTTATCAGTGAGCCAACCTCTTCTGCCTCTTTAGCTTTGTCCCTGTAATGAATGACAACCTGATGCCCCTTTCTGCCAAACGCAAGGGCTGTTGCCCTTCCCAGACCTCTTGATGAGCCAGTGACTATGCAGACCATGTTAATAAAAATTCAAAGTGTAAAATGAAAAATGTCCGCCCCAGCGGATCCGCCTGAAGCTGGATAAAATTAACATTTGCAATTTAAAATGAACAGCGAGCGTGCACCCCGTAGTCTACAAGTCACAGACTTGTTACGGGGTTAGTGAGCGAATATAATAATAAAACAATTCCTTACATTTGTGTTTCCTGCATTAAATTGCAGAGAGCACAAAATGAACAGCGAGCATTAGTGAGCGAATATAATAATAACTAAATCCCTACATTGGAGGCTCCTTTTAAGGAGACTCCAATTGATAATTGTTAATTGATAATTTTTACCTTAATCCTCTGTATTTCTTCAAACTCTCCAGAACCGAATCTATATCATCATCCGTATGAGCAGCTGTAACTGAAAATCTTATCCTGCATTTTCCCTCTGGCACGGTAGGCGGTCTTA
>JAZFSN010000212.1:0-2622 GCA_036446195.1 Thermodesulfovibrionia bacterium
CCGTTCAGTCAGCCAACTTTTTGCTGTTCCCTGTTTGTACAACAATCAGAAAATAAATTTCTGAAAAAACGGAAGGTTCCGGCAGTTAGTACCTTTGCTCGGTTTTTTCGCCTTCACAGACTTCCCTGATCTGGTCTTTTACCAGACTGCCGTCTTCCCACACCCTTTCGTGAATCTTATGGCACTTTGTCTGGGCATTATAATCGACAGGGTCAGCCCTGTACACACCGCGGCCGTCTGTTGTCCTGTACTCAACCGGCCTGTTAGACGCCGCAGCTTCCCTTGACGCCCTCATAGACACATCAGTAATTGTTGCACCGGCTAAAGCGCCAAGAACTGCTCCAATAACACCACCTCTCCACGGGTTCTTACTATCCAGCAGAGCCCCCGCAACGCCGCCAACTGCACCACCGGCACCGGCGCCCTGTGCATGGTATTGCGTACAGCCAAAAGTTACCGTAAGCAATGCCAGGGCCATTATTAACGAAATGATTCTTTTCATAACATCCTCCCTCTTTTAAAACTTTATTTTCTCTCGTTCCTTCTTTTTTTGTTATAACATTTAATAATCATCAATGCAAGTTATTAAAACCAGGCCAATCACTATTCCCACTCAATAGTACCAGGAGGTTTCGAACTTATGTCATACACAACCCTGTTAACGCCCTTGACCTCGTTGATTATCCTGTTTGAGATAGTGCCCAAAACATCAAAAGGAAGCCTTGCCCAGTCTGCAGTCATACCGTCAAGGCTTTTTACCGCCCTTACAGCAATAACATTTTCATATGTCCTTTCATCTCCCATAACACCTACGGTCTTTACCGGCAGCAACACGGCAAACGCCTGCCAGAGCTCATTATAGAAACCAGCTCTCTTGACTTCCTCAAGTACTATTGCATCTGCCTTTCTTAAGATATCGCATCTCTGCTCCGTAACTTCATCAATAATCCTTATGGCAAGGCCGGGCCCGGGAAACGGATGGCGGTTAATAATTTCATCAGGAATCCCGATTTCACGGCCCAAAGCCCTGACTTCGTCTTTAAAAAGCTCTCTCAGGGGTTCAATGAGTTTTAATTTCATATGCTTTAAAAGCCCGCCAACATTATGATGACTTTTTATGGTGGCAGAGGGACCTTTAAAAGAAACACTCTCAATGACATCAGGATATAATGTTCCCTGGGCAAGGTATTTTGCTCCTTTAAGCTTTTCAGCCTGCTCCTCAAAAACC
Organism: Thermodesulfovibrionia bacterium; assembly: GCA_036446195.1. GTDB lineage: Bacteria > Nitrospirota > Thermodesulfovibrionia > UBA6902 > BMS3Bbin08 > JAZFSN01. Next base: position 1,229 of record JAZFSN010000212.1, read on the forward strand.
TTTATGAATTCGTTACCAATAATCTTTCTCTTTTTTTCAGGGTCAATAACACCTTTTAATTTTTTCATGAACCGTCTGGAGGCATCAACACATATTATATTCATGTGAAAATGCTTTTTTAATGTGTTTTCCACCTTTTTTGCCTCTCCGGTTCTTAACACTCCGTTATCAACAAAAATGCAGGTGAGCTGTTTCTTGATTGCCCTGTTTATCAATACTGCAGTAACAGCGGAATCAACCCCTCCGCTTATAGCGCATACAACATCGCTTTCCCCTATTTTTTCTTTTATTTCTTTTACTGATGTTTCTATAAAAGACTTCATTGTCCACTCAGGCGTGCATTTACAGACGATATACAAAAAATTCTTTAAAATTCTGTTGCCTTCCGCGGTATGCACTACTTCCGGATGAAACTGTAAGGCAAAAAAATTCCTCTTCTTATCAGTCATTGCAGCAACAGGGGAGTTATCTGTGCAAGCAATCGGTTTAAAACCTGCCGGATATTTCTCAATCCTGTCTCCATGACTCATCCAGACGACAGTAACGAGTGACGAGACTTCGGCGAGCCCTTCGGCAGTGAGCTCAGGGTCGAACTGCTCAGTCGAGTCGTGACGAGTGACGAGAGGTGAAATATTTTTTGTTTCCTTTCTTTTATCTTTTGCTCCTTGCCCCTTTTTGCCTATCCCTTTAAAAATATCTGAAGTATTTTCTATCCTGAGTTCAGAACGTCCATACTCTTTTTTTACCGCCCTGGCAACTTTTCCGCCAAGACAATATGCCATGAGCTGCATCCCATAGCATATTCCCAGAACAGGTATGCCGAGTTCAAAAATTCCCCTGTCAGGAAAAGGGGCTTTTTTATCATAAACACTGAAAGGTCCTCCTGACAGGATTATTCCCTTTGGAGCAAATGCCTTAATCTTGTCAAGAGGAACGTTAAAGGGCAGTATTTCAGAGTAGACTTTATTCTCTCTTACTCTTCTTGCTATAAGCTGAGTATATTGAGAGCCGAAATCTAAAACTAAAATCTTTTCTTTGAGATTCATGATAATTTAAAATCTTGGTTATGGTAAGGGTCATGATGCCGGTTTAGTTAATGGGTTAAGTCGTTGCAGGCTGTTGAAAAACTCCTTTAAATATGGGTTTAAACCTTTTGCCGTCATTCCCGTAAAAACCTGCCTACCGGCAGGCAGGCGGGAACCCAGTCTTTTCAGTATGTTACTGGATACCCGCTCCCTGCTTACTGCCTGCTGGGACAAGCTTCGCGGGTATGACGACTTTTTACGAATAACAAAATTTAATCGTGAATCATGAATCTCAAAGAAAAGATTTTAGTTTTAGATTTCGGCTCTCAATATACTCAGCTTATAGCAAGAAGAGTAAGAGAGAATAAA
>JAZFSN010000213.1:0-13936 GCA_036446195.1 Thermodesulfovibrionia bacterium
CAGGATTAACAAGTATGCTCGACCGCACAGGGAAATCTTGAGCAGGCTGGGGCAAATCGGTGCAAAAATTTATAGAACCGACCTCAGCGGAAATATAATACTTAAGACAGATGGAAAAACTTACACAATAAAAACAGAAAAGGTAACTACTCAGGTGGATAAACTGAAGGCAGAAGGCTATTAGAAATAACACCATTTTTATACTTCAGTCTTCAGCCTAAATACCTCAGTAGTTACAGTTATTCGTACTAACGTATAACGTATCAACGTATAACGGTAATGAGGGATTAAAAATAAAAAACAGCAAAGATACCGAGAGTTGGGACTGGAAGCTCTGGCTATGGGTTCTGTTGTGTGTTATCGGAATCTTTGCCACTATCCCTGTGGCTCGATCGCTTCAAAAATTTGTTGCCGGCACGGTCGACCGTGAATTTTTTACATATGTAGTACTCTTTGTTGTCGGCGCTGGCATAACCACACTGCTTTACCTTTTCATTTTTAAGTTAAAGGTTAAAAAAATTTCACAATACTTCTGGCTTCTTGTCTGCGCCGGATTATACATTTATCATACAGTTAAGCTCAAAGCGCACCCTGAGGAGGCAATTCACTTTCTCATGTATGGGCTGCTGGCTTATTTCTTTTTCAGGGCATTAAGCCATAGAATTCATGACAGGACAATATACATAACCGCCGGGTTATTCGTGTTATTTATCGGCACAACAGATGAATTTTTACAATGGATGATGCCGCAAAGATACTGGGATTTTAGAGATATCGGGCTGAATATGCTTGCAGGAGGAATCTTTCTGCTTGGTGTCTGGAAAGGGATTAAACCTGTGGTTATAAGTAAACCTGTTAAGAAGATATCTGTTAAAATGTTAGCTGGAATTATAACGGCTAACCTGATATTCGCAGGGTTATGCCTTTCTAACACCCCGAATTTCGTAAATCGTTACACCACAGCTATAAGCGCTCTATCGTGGCTTCGAAATGAAGAACCCATGACTGAATACGGATATAAATATAAAGACCCGGAAATAGGAACTTTCTATTCCAGATTTACTTTAGAAAAATTGAGAGAGATTGACATTGCAAATAGTGAAACTTACGGGGAAATTCTACCCCGGGACATAAGTTCAGACTTCATGCATAAGAAATTCATCAGGATTTATAATCCTAACACCAATCCATTTTTATATGAATTTATGATACACCTTTATAGAAGAGAGCATAAGTTTTATCTACTCACAAAAACAGATAAGCCGGATAGAAAAATCAGGATGAGCAGCGCTGCGTTCAGAGAGAACCTGCTTATTGAAAAATACTTCGGTAACACCCTCAAACACTCCGGATTTGTCTGGCCTGATGAAAAAGCAAAGGATTTAGAAAAGACAGCTTCATTATGGAAAGGAGATTATATAAGTAAGTCAGGTTTCAAGATAATAACATATTTCAGTCTAAAGGAAGCCTTACTGGCAATCCTTACAATATTAATCATGGTCTGGATATCCGGCAGGGTCTGGAAAAGGCGCTTTGATATTTAACCCGGGTTAAGAAAATTTCAGCCAATAAAATTGCAGTTGATGCTTAAAAAGGGAGCCCATACCCTGCCTTTGTAGTATCTCTGTTGCTTTTGCTCCTTTTCTGGTTGCTTTTTCCTGGTTTTTATTTGTCTGCTATAATATCAAAAAGTGAAAAGGAGAAGTTATTCTAAAAAGAAGGGCGTCCGTAAGAAATCTGAAAAAAAACAAAACCCCTCAATATGTACAAATATAGATTGCAGGCTGAGAAAGGGAGACTGCAAAGGATTTGAGGGATGTCCGGGATATAAAGGAATATAAAAAAGGACTTAAAATATCTTTATTAATCAGGAGGCAAGATGAACGGGTTTGGTCATAAAAGAAGAAGAAAAGGGAGACTTAAGAGATTAGGGCTGATTCTATCTCTCCCTTTTATTATTATCATAATAACTTATCTAGTCTATAAACTATTTTTTGCACCGCCACCTTCGGTTGAAGGCATAGAGGCCTTTAATTTACTTTCTGCTGACAAGAGCATCAGGCTTACAGGCAAAAACCTGAAGTCTATAGATATATTTATTAAACAAGGCGATAAAAATATTAATCTGTTGAGGGATATAGCTGAAAGCAGTGAAAAGATATATACATTGCAGGTAAAACCAAGAGATCTTGGGTTAACAGACGGGTCAGCAAAAGTATTTATAAAAGCAAGAGCGGGAATCTTAAAAGAAGTTAAATATGAGATTGATTCAATGATTGATACAGTCCCTCCTGCCCTTGAAGTGTTAAAGGCGCCCCCAATAATTTATCAGGGTACAGTAGGATTTGTTCAGCTTAAAGCAAAAGATGCTGACTCTGTATTTGTCAAGATTGTCGTCCCGACGCCTCGCCCTGCACCATATGGTTCAGGGCTTCGGGATCAAACCCGGGAGAATCAAATATTCAAAGCATTTAAAGCCACTTCAGAGACAGATTCTGCTCCTGCCTCAGTCCAGAAAAAGGGCGTCCATACCTATTTTGTTTTTTTCCCTGCCCCTTTTGATATTGAAGAAGGAAGCGTATTTTATGCAGTGGCAAAGGATGTGGCTGGCAATCAGATTTTGAGAGCCCTTCCGACAAAACTTAAAACAAGAAAATTTAAGACTTCTCAAATCAATATTGACGATACATTTATAAATACAGTAGTCGCTCCTCTATTAAATAAAACAGATATACCTGATCCTGCAGGCGCATTTAAAATGGTAAATGAAGAATGGAGAAAAAGCATCTTGAAGAGACTTTTAGATATTGCACGGGAAACTGAGTCGGATATTTTATGGAATGGACGTTTCACGCAACTAAAGAACAGCAAGGTAATGGCAAAATATGGAGATAAAAGAATCTACCTCTATAACGGAGAAGCCATAAGTAAAAGTGTTCATCTCGGATACGACCTTGCCTCAGTTACTAACGCGTCTGTTGAGGCCGCCAATTCCGGCGTCATAAGGTTTGCTGAAGATTTAGGTATATACGGGAACACGGTAATAATAGACCATGGGCTCGGGCTAATGAGCATTTACGGGCATCTGTCTTCGATAATGGTTGAACAGGGACAACCTGTTAAAAAAGGTGATGTGATTGCAAAAACAGGCTCCACAGGTTTAGCAGGCGGAGATCATCTTCATTTCGGGATACTTATCCATGGCCATGAAGTATCACCTCTTCACTGGTGGGACCGGAACTGGATCAAGGTAAATGTGCTGGATTATTTAGAACAATAATTACTCCGTGACAAAGTGATATCGTGGATATGAATTCAAGTGAACTAAATTAAAACTCAAAAATCAAAAAGCATCCCGATGCTTCGAGATTGACTTTTAGATGGAAAATTGCTGTGTAATTTGATCTTTTATTTATGATTTTGACTGTTGACTCACACCGAGGGAGTCTTTCCGACATTGAATCTTATTTAAGAATCTTTCAGATTCACCTCTACAAGGGAAAACCATTCTCCGGGATCAGAATACCATTGAGTAATATTAAAACCTGACTCATAAATCATCTGTTCAGCGCTTGCCCTGCTGAATTTCCTGCAAATTTCAGTATGGATGGTTTCACCTTTCTGCAATTCCACCATTAAATCTAAATCTCTTATCTCTATAGATATCCTGCGGTTGGCCCGCAAGTGCATTTCCACCCGCTCTTTCTCCTCGTTAAAAAAGGCTACGTGGTCAAAATGAGATGGATTGAAATCAGCATTTAATTCACGGTTTAAAACACTTAAAACATTTTTGTTGAATTCCGAGGTAATTCCTTTGGAATCGTTATAGGCTGCTTCTAATGTTTCTTTGGACTTAAGCATGTCAAGACCAAAAAGGAATCTGTCGCCGGGTTTCATAGAATCAGAGATACGTCTTAAGAAAGTGACAGCCTCTTCTTCATTAAAGTTGCCTATAGTACTGCCAAAAAATACTATCAGCTTATCACAGTCGTGCGGAATCACGTCTGCGTGACGGGTAAAATCAGCAACTATCCCGGTTACTTTCAGCCCAGGATAGACATCAAGCAATTCTGCAGATGCCGCAATTAATGCCGTCTTGCTGACATCCACTGGAACATAACGTATAGTTGACAGCTCAGACTTATCAACCGCATCCAAAAGCACCCGTATCTTTGAGTTTGCACCAGAGCCCAATTCTACCAGGTCACCATTATTAAAAGAACTTATTATATCCGGTGCAAAGTGCTTTAATATGGACACCTCTGTTTTCGTAGGGTAGTATTCGGGTAAACAGCAAATTTCTTCAAAGAGATATGAACCACGGGCGTCATAAAAATATTTGCACGGGATAAATTTTTGTAATGTAGTTAAGCCATGGGAAATATCTTTTCTTAGTCCATTTTTATATATATTATCCAATCGGTTTAGGATCTCTATGCTTGATGATTTAACCCTGGATGCATGATTCATTTTTCTGTCTCCTTTCAAAAAATTTCAGCGGCATGGAACAAATCTTACCGTGCTGCCTGCATCATGTATTACTTCCTTAAAAAGCGATATAGCACGGTCAATTTCCTCTATTGTGTTTCCAAAACCCAGAGACAGCCGTATTGAACAGTGTGCCTCATCCTCTGATAAACCCATTGCCAGCAGTGCATAGGATGGTTTGGGTAAACCGGAACGACAGGCAGAACCTGATGAAATTGAGACACCTCTCTGGTCTAATGCCAGCACAAGCGACTCACCGCGTAAACCCGGCAGGTACATGTTTAATGTATTTGGAAGTCTCTCGTCCCTATGACCATTCAATTTAGCCTCAGGGGATAGTTCTCTAATTCCCTTTTCCAGCCTATCCCGCAGAAGTCGCACCCTATCCATATCCGGAAGCCGCTGCACTGCCAGCTCAGATGCCTTACCTAATCCAACTATACCGATTACATTCTCAGTACCTGCCCGCAGTCCGCCTTCCTGACCACCCCCGTGAATAACAGGCTCCAGCACCACACCCCTGCGAATGAACAGAGCTCCCGCACCTTTCGGGCCATACAGCTTATGCCCTGACATTGTCAGCATGTCAACGCCAAGGGATTCCACATCCAGAGGAATCTTACTGACTGCCTGTGTAGCGTCAGTGTGAAAAAGCACGCCGCGTCTTCCTGCGATATCTGCCAGTTCAGCAACAGGTTGAATAGTACCTGTCTCATTATTGGCAGTCATTATACTTATCAGGCATGTTTTTTCATTTATTGAAGAGGCCAGATCTTCAGGGCTGACTTTTCCTGTTTTATCCACTTTAAGATATGTTATCTGAAAGCCGCTTTTTTCCAGCCATTTGCATACCATAAGCACTGAAGGATGCTCAATAACAGTAGTTATAATGTGAGTTTTGCGGCCTTTGTTTGTAAAGGCTATTCCCTTTAAGACAAGATTGTTTGCCTCAGAGCCGCTGCCTGTAAACACAATGCGGCGCGCCGTGCAATTGAGCAACCGGGCCACACTCCTGCGTGCTGACTCAACAGCAAAGCGGGCATTCTTCCCTTCTTTATAAATGCTTGAAGGATTGCCAAAGTCATCCTCCATATATTGGAGCATAATATTGCGAACCTCCGGGGCAAGTGGAGTTGTAGCATTGTGGTCAAGATAAATGCGTTTATCAGCTTTTTTAAACTTTCTGTCAGACCCTGTAATGCCATCAGAAATACAGTATTCGCCTGAATCAAAAGAAATCTGGCCTTTTCCGTTTGACACCCTGACAACATTACAAAGAAGCGCTTTATATACTGGAAATCCTGAGATAGGATCAAAATTATTAAGTTCTGTTAACTCATTTATATTGCACTTCTGCCATGCCTCAGGACCAACAGGTCCGCCACCGCCCATATTGGCATCAACTGCACCCTGCACAATATCATCTGTAACCAGGGCCCTCATGGAAACCTGTCCTCTCTCTGTCCTGACACTAACGATGTCACCATGGGAAATATTCCTGACATCTGCATCAATGCTGTTTATAGTTACTGCAGGTTCAGGATGTTCTTTTAATAATCCAGGTATACCATGATGTTGTGAGCGAAAGTCTGTAGTTATGCGTGACCCGGAATTAAAAATCAGAGGGAATTTTTTTAAAAGTCCCGGCTTGGACACCGGCCCCTCCTGCGGTTCAGTATATACAGGCAAAGGATCATAGCCGTGTTCCTCAAGAATACTTGATGCAATCTCAAATTTTCCGCTGGGCGTATCAAAACCAGGCCTTTCGTCAGACCTTAACAAGCCCTTTTCCCACTTCCTGTACTGCATCATTGCAGCAGGTATCCGGACAATGCCGCCAGCAGTACAAACATCCTCAAGCGTAAAACCCGAACCCTTCAAAACATGGGTCAGGAGCTCCTCCTCGCTTTGCGGATAAAGCTCTCCATAACCAAGGCGCCTGGCAAGCTCTGCCATAATAAAGAAATCATTACGGGACTCGCCAATCGGCTCAATCACCTTTTCCCGAATTCTGAAGACCGGCCCGTACGTCATATATGATTCAATTTCGTACATAGTTGCGGCTGGAAGTACTATATCCGCATATGCCGCATCTGCGGTGAGCTGGCGGTCTATGCATACAAGAAAATTCAGTCCATTCAGTGTTTCCAGCCATACAGAAGGCTGTGGCCATGAAGTTATAAGTGAACTCCCTAAAATTATTAATGATCGGATTCTGTAAGGTCTTCCGTGCAAAACAGCATCAGGCAGTGCAATAGCATGAGACTCTCCCCGATATACGCTGTATAAAGGAAACCTGTCACGACCAAGAGCCCTGCGAACATCCGGATTAGGCACATGACCTTCACGATTTATCGGGAACCGGTTTTCCCTCATTGTAAAACAGCGGCCACCGGGTACATCAATCTGTCCTGCAAGTCCCCATAGAACATGAATCGCGCGAATTGACTGAACACCGCTGTTACTGTATTCAAGGCCGCTATACATAACAGGTGATGCACCGTTTGCCCCTGCTATATGCCTTGCAAGAGATACCACGGTCTCAGCCTTAACCCCGGTAATTTCTTCAACCACCTCGGGTCTGAAATGCTGAACATACCTGGCAAATACGTCAAAACCAATTGTCCAGTCTCTTACAAAGGCCTCATTAAAGAGCTCTTCCCTGATAATAACGTTACACATACCCAGTGCCAGCGCACCATCAGCACCCGGGCGGATTGGAACCCATTCAGCATCTGTAAGTTTTGCAGTCATGGTTCGTCTCGGATCAATAACCACAACCTGAGCACCGCGTTTGTGTGCCTCGATTATCCGCTTCAGATCAAGGGGCGGGCAGTCAGTAGCCGGATTAGCTCCCCATACAACAATCAGCTGGGCATTGCTGATGTCGGAAAACATATTAATCAGCATGCCCCCCATGGTCACATGGGGGGCAATCATTGCAAAAGAAACATAACATAGCGCCCCCACACCCATAGTGTTTGGCGAACCAAAAGGGAACAATACACTTGAAGCCGAAGAAACAGCCACGCCCCTGGGCTGAAACACATCACACATTGAAAGCTCAAAACTCCCGCGTCCTGTATAGACAGAGGTAGCTTCTGGTCCATGCTCTATCTTGATTTTGTTAAGCCTGTCTACGATAATGCCGTAAGCATCATCCCATGAAATCCGCTCGAATTCATATGTCCCTTTTGACCCCTTTCTGCGCATTGGATACAAAAGACGATCTTTGGAATACACTATGTCAGCGGAATATTCACCCAGCTTGCAGATAACCCCAAAACCAGAGCTTTCATCAGCCCGCACCTTATCAATTCTTCCTTCTTCATCATATGTAACTACAACCCAGCAGCCTGCAGGGCAAATACCGCACAGGGTAGGCCTTTCCATATTGCTATTTTTGTAATGCCTGGACATATAAATCCCCGCAACCACATAAGGGAAAAATCAAAGAGTATTATGATTATTTTGTCTCAATTTTAAAAAAATATGTTAATACCTGTCAAATTTTTAAATTGGATGTCAGGAACAATAACCTGAATGGTTACATTTTTGGTTTTTCCCTGGATATTACATCTATAATAACAATCTCAGGCGGAGCCAGAAACCTTATGGGCATACATACAGTCCCAGCCCCCTGACTTACATAAATAGAAGATCCTTTAGAAAGATTTTTATAACCTGTCTTGTGGCGGAAAAACGGTATTATTGCGAAATTCATGGGAAAAGACTGCCCTCCGTGTGTATGCCCTGAGAGTTGCAGCTCAAAAAGACCAAGGGAGTTTTTGTCTGTATCCGGCCTGTGTTTTAACAATAAAGTAAAGATATCAGATGGCAGACTGGAAAGAATTTTACTTTCAGAGGGTATGTTCCCGGTGTTATGTTCCTTTCTGCATATTGGATCATCGAAGCCTGCAATATTTATCAGACCCTTCACAGTGATTCCGCGTCCTCTGAGTACTGTGAATCCGGAATCCTCTAAAAATTTAATGGAGTGTTTAATCCCTCCAAAAAACTCATGGTTTCCTGTAACAGCGAATTTACCTAATCCCGCATAAACCTTTTTGAGTTTCTCTGAAAGATAATCTATATGGTTTACTTCTTCATCGAGAAGATCACCGGTTGAAACTATTAAGTCCGGCTTTGCCTTTTTAATTTCTTTAATAACTTTATCTAATATCTCATCTTTGACCATTATCCCCAGATGTAAGTCAGATATCTGGACAATTGTCAGTTTATCGGTTCCTTCGGGGAGTTTCGCGGTATTTATAGAAAGCCTTTTAACTTTCAAAACTTTTGCCTCCAAATATCCGTAGATGCTGAATAGTACTGAAAGAACAAGTGGAACGTAGAATGAAGGCAGAGGGGAGGGCATCAGGCTGGTCAGGTCTTTTTGCAAAATAAAGCCGACAAGCCGGATAGCAAGATTATATACATCTATAGATAGTGATAAAGAGAAAAAAAAGAATAAAAGTGCCATCCAGGTATAGTTTATGTATGAAAGAACTCTTATCGGTTTTCCTAAAATTCTGATACTGCAAACATGTGTTAAGGCAGGGAGAAAAGTCATAAAAAACAGGAATAATCCTAAAAAGGTACTGGCTGGTGTATCAGGATGGAAAGTGGATTTTATTTTTAAAAAGGCATAAATATGTGCGATTCCGTATGCTGAGTAAAAAAAGATAAATATGGTTAAATACCTATGCATTGCTTTTATGCCCTACTTTTTTTGCTGATAAGATGCCTGCACTGGAAGGCGTTTTCAGCGGATTTATTTTATTGTACTGAGTGCCTCCACGACTCATTGTTCTGATACATCTCGTTTGTTGCCGGACTCCTGATTTTCAGGGTAAACCAGTTCAATTACAGTTACCTCAGGCGGAGAGAGAAACCGGATAGGCGGCCCCCATGTACCCGAACCCCTGCTAACATACAGAAAGGAATTGTCCGTGAGCTTTGAACTGCCTGTATGGACAGTGTAATAAAGCCGTGTGATGAGGCTGAAAGGGAAAATCTGACCTTTATGGGTATGACCGGAAAGCTGCAGGTCAAACAGGCCGGCTGAACTTTTATCTATTGTGGGCCTGTGCTTCAGCAGTAAAGTAAATTTCTCGCGGGGGAGTCCGGACAGCAGTTTCTTTTCTGATACGTCTTTAAAAAGATTGTAGTTTTTCCCTGCGGGGTCATCCACCCCTGCGATATTAATAAGCCCTGACACTGTTAAACCTTCTCCCCTGAGAACCTTAAAACCTGCCCTTTCTGTAAAGTCCAGCGAATTGTCAATCCCCGCATAAAATTCGTGATTGCCTGTCACTGCAAATTTCCCGTATTTCAGGTTGATGTTATTAAAAAGTTCTGCCAGGCCTTTGAGTCCGTCCATCTGTCCGTCCACAAGGTCGCCTGTTGATACCAGAATATCCGGATTTGCCTTTGTAACTTCCCTTAAAATCCTTTCCAGTCTTTTTCCCCTGACTATTAACCCGAGATGTATATCAGATATCTGGACTATCTTTAATCTGCCGACCTCCCGGGGAATTTTAGAAGTTTCTATAACTAACGTTTCAGTGCGAATATCCCTTGCCTCGAAATAGCCGTAAGAGGCTATGGATAGAGAAATGAGAAGCGGTACATAAAAGACAGACCTGACAGATAGTTTTATGGAACTTAAATCACTCCCTGAGATAAAGCCGGCAATATAAATCAGGATACGGTAAATATCAATAACTATGGAGACGGATATAAAGAGGAATAAAATGCCCATCCATATAAATCCGATATAAGATATTGTGCGGGCAAAGACTTCAAGCCCCGCCCTTTCTGAAAAACGTACGATTACAGGGGCAAAGACCATGGTCAGCATGAACAGGGCGAGGAAGGAGCCACCCCAGGCTCCAAGGGCAAGCCCGGCTTTTGTCTTCAGAAAAACATAGAGATGCATTCCGGCATATAGTGAGAAAAAGCTTATAAGGAAAAGATTCATATTTTTATCTGTCCGGGTTTAAAAATGCCTCAATAAATCCGTTATGGGTATTATTGTGACAAGTCAGTGAACGCATGTTTTATCATTCAGTTATTAAACCGCGGTTTTTGTCTCATGCACTTTTTCCATTTTTATAACAAACATTAGCAGGGCAGGGATAACAAATATTGTAAATACTGTTGAAAGGGCAATCCCTCCGAGGATCACACTTCCCAGCCCCCGGTACAGCTCTGATCCCGGTCCCGGTGCTATCACAAGGGGCAGCATGCCGAATATGCTCGTGCAGGCGCTCATATAAATTGGCCTCAGCCTTGTCTTTGTTGCTTCAAGCACAGCATCCCTGTAGTCCATGCTGTGATACCTTATATTGTTGAGTGACTGGTGAACAATCAGTATTGCATTATTTACAACAACCCCAACCAGTATCACAAAGCCAAGCATGGTAAGTATGTCAAATGGTTGGTGTCTGGCTGAAAACAGATTTACCAGGCTGAGGCCTATGAATCCCCCTGCGCCTGCAAGCGGCACAGTAAACATGATTATTAATGGATAAATAAAATTTCCGAAAAGTGCGGCCATTAGCAGATAGGCGATGACAGCAGCCAGAAGGAAGTTCCACTGAAGGATTTCTCTTGTTTCAGTAAGCTTATCTGCAACCCCGCTTTGACCCACCTCAACGCCTTCAAGCATTCCCCTGTCTTTGAAGGCGTTTATCACCTTACTGTCAATGATTTCCATTGCTTCCTGAAGCGGAAATGCTGCAGGGGGCGTAACCTGAAGGGTGATAGTGCGCTTTCTCTCGAGATGTCTTATCTCTGTTATTCCGGTTGTCCTTACAAGGGTTACAAGAGAAGAGACAGGAACAATTTTTCCTCCGGGGGTCGTTATCATTGAACGGTAAAGCGCTTCCGGGGTAGAAATGTCTTTTTCCGATGCCTTCAGCACAAGGTCAAGTTTTTTCTGGCCTTCTTCCTTGAACTCTCCAATCTTTCTGCCGTCCATAAGCACATCAAGCGCTATGCCGATTTCACTGGCATCCATGCCCGACGCCTTCACACGGTCTCTCCGGGGGTTTAATATTATCTCGGGGAAGAGTAGCTCAAGTGACGGTACAGGCCTGATCTGGGCGTCCGGGATTTCCTTACTGATAATCCCGAACATAGAGCCGGCTATCTGGACGACCCTGTTCAAATCATCACCGCTTATGTCAACTTCTACGGTTCTTCCCCTGCCAAGTCTTGTCTGGAATATTCCTGCCTGCAGGCTAACTCCATACATGCCGGGGATGTTGTAAATTGTTTCCATTAAAAGGGGTAAAAGCTCTCCAGCCCGTTGTTCATGCATGCTTATGGCACCAAATATATTAAATTGCTCAGAACCGACATAAAACATATTTTTTATTCCAGGCATATTGTTGTGATCTTTACCAATATATGGTTCTAAAGCCTGAAATATGCCTTTGCCAATGTCCTTTTTTTCTTCATAAGAAAGTCCGGGTGGAGGGATGAGTATATTAATAATGAGGTTCCTGTTGCCCTGGGGCAGGTATTCTGTCTTCGGTAACAATATTATGACCGATAACAGGGACAGCGCGGTAAGGCACAATACTGTTGTCAGCCGTGTCTTCAGGTTTTTTGTGGCGAGCGTAACCAGCGCCATTATGAACTCTATTGCCCTTTTACCGAATCCAGTAAAGATATTATCTTTAAGCGCGGATTTTTCATGGGTCAGTCCGAACAGCTTTTCAGAAAGCATGGGTATAACTGATATCGAAACCAAAAGACTCAGTGACACGGCACATGTGACAGCAATGGCAATATCCCTGAATAATTGTCCGGCCTCTTCCTGAATAAAAATAACAGGTAAAAAGACAGCGACTGTTGTGAGCGTTGATGCAAATATTGCGCCCCGGACTTCCCTTGTGCCTTCATAAGCCGCCTCAAAAGGAGACTTTCCCATTTTTCTGTGGCGGTCTATGTTTTCGAGCACTACAATAGCGTTATCTACAAGCATGCCTACTGCAAACGCTATACCTGCAAGGCTTATGACATTCAGGTTTCTGCCAAATGCATTCATGAAAATAAAAGTTCCTATTACGCTTATTGGAATTGCTGAGGCAGCAATTACCGTTGAAGAGACGCTCCGTAAAAAAATCAATAATACGAGGATGGCAAGAACACCGCCGATTAGTATATTCTTTTTGATAAGGCCAATTGCACCGTTTATATACGGCCTCTGGTCATAGACCCAGTCAATGTAGATTTTCATGGGCTTGAGTTTAGTGTCGTTGAGCCATATAACAGTTTCTTCGACCCTGTCTGTCATATCAAGGATGTTTGTGCCAGGTTCGGGTTTTACTCCGATTGCAATGCCGGCTTCTGCATTATGAATCATTGCCACAGACAGTTTTTCATATCCAAAGCCTACGTGTGCTACATCCGACACAGTTATCCGTCTTTGGCCTGTTGATTTTATAACAATGTTTTCAATATCCTCAGGAGATTTAAAATCTGCTACAGTCCGTATCCGGTAGTCTCTCCGTCCTACCCCCATAATCCCTGCTGATATATTTACGTTTTCTTTGTTCAGGACATTTATCATGTCATTAATCGTAAGTCCGTAAGCAGCGAGCTTCTCCGGCTTAACCGTAATATGCATTTCTTTTTTTGTGCCGCCGCCGATAAACAGGTCTGCAACGCCCTCCACCCTCTCAAGGAACTGCCGTATCTCATTTTCAAAGTAAGTTCTGTAGGTGTTTATAGAGATTGGATTGTCCCCGGTAGTTTTTAAAATCATCCAAATCACAGGTGATGTGGCTGCGCCAGTGGCATTTATAACGGGTCTGTCAACATTCTCAGGATACGAACGTACCTCGTTGAGCTTGTTCGATACCCTGAGGAGCGCATCATCAACATCAGTGTCTATCTTGAATCTCAGGGTAACAGTTCCCATGGAGTTGAGCGAAGAGCTTTCCATCTCAATAAGTCCTGGGATGCCTTTTAAGACCTTTTCCTGCTCTTCTATTATCTCCCTTTCAATTTCATACGGGGTAGCACCTGTCCAGATTGTTGTTACCGATATCTCAGGCTCTGTTACATCAGGGCTCAGCTGGTAGGGCATACTGAAAAGTCCTATCAGACCAAACAGGACGACAAGGATTATCCCCACAATGATTGTAACCGGTTTTTTTATTGAAAATTCAATGATATCCATTTATAAATCCAAATATAGGCAGATAGCAGTTGATAGTTAGCAGTTAAGTACGTGGTACTAAAGAGTCTTTCCCTTAACTACCGGCTCCTGACTACTGACTGCTTTTTATTATTACTGCCTGTCCGTCCATGAGTCTCTCATTCCCTTTGATTACTACTTTCATGCCTTCGCTGAGTCCTTGCGCAAGGATGCCAGCCTCCATCCCTCTGTATCCGGCAACCTCCACCGTAATCATCTTTGCCTTTGAGTCTA
>JAZFSN010000214.1:0-2010 GCA_036446195.1 Thermodesulfovibrionia bacterium
GGTTATATAAAGGCTAAGGCAAAGAGGCTTAAGGGTGCGTCTGTTTATTTTGATATACCTACGGTTACAGGCACTGAAAACCTCATGATGGCTGCGACACTTGCAGAGGGCTTAACAGTACTGGAAAATGCAGCGTGCGAGCCTGAAATTGTTGACCTTGCGCAGGCGCTGATATCAATGGGAGCTGATATTCAGGGGGCAGGAACAAATGTTATTAAGATAAAAGGGGTAAATAACCTTGGACCTCTTAATTACAGCATAATACCCGACAGGATTGAGGCCGGAACATTTTTAGTTGCCGCCGGGATAACACAGGGCGAGGTAAAGATTAAGGGGTGTAGTCCTGAACATATAGAGCCGATTGCAGTTAAGCTTCAGCAGGCAGGAGTTGAAATTACTCATAATAAACATTACCTGACAGCAAAGGGGCCTGAGAGGCCTTTACCTGTTGATATAAAAACCATGTCTTATCCGGGATTTCCAACTGACATGCAGGCACAATTCATGGCGCTTATGTCTATCTCGGACGGAACGAGCCTTATTACCGAGAATATATTTGAAAACAGATTCATGCATGTGGCAGAGATGAGAAGGATGGGAGCTGATATAGAGGTTGAGGGCGCGACCGCTACTGTTAAAGGGGTAAAGTCTCTAAAGGGCGCGCCGGTCATGGCAACTGATTTAAGGGCAAGCGCTTCTTTGGTCCTTGCGGCCCTTGCCGCAGAAAATACAACTGTTGTGGACAGAGTGTATCATCTTGACAGGGGCTATGAGAAGCTGGATGATAAACTGAATAAGTTAGGTGCCAGAATAAGGAGAATGAAATGAGGCAGATTAAAGGAACAAGGCCCGGCTACAGGTCAAAACAGCTTAAAACCTTTATTGAGTCCCTCAGGCAGAGGGCATTTACCTCTAACAGGAGAGAAAATATGTATAAGATTGTTGGAAAAATTCTTTTTGATGTCAGGAAAAATGGCGATAAGGCCGTTAAAAAATACACTGAAAAATTTGATTCAGTAAGATTAAAAAGGCTTTCTGTGGACAAGAAAGAGATAGAGACGTCTGCTAAAAAGGCAGATAAGGAATTTTTAAAGGCAATGAAACGTTCAGCCAAAAGAATAAAGGCGTTTCACGAGCTTCAGACAAAAGAGCGGTCATGGTATTTTTCTGAAAATGGTATTCTGCTTGGTCATATAATCAGGCCTATTGAGAGGGTCGGCGTATATGTTCCGGGCGGCAAGGCATCTTATCCTTCCACAGTGCTCATGAATGTGATACCTGCGCAGGTGGCAGGTGTTCAGGATATTGCTCTCTGTGTTCCAACGCCTGACGGAAAAATTAATCCCCAGATAGCATCCGTAATAAAATTTCTTGGATTAAAAGAGATTTACAGGATAGGGGGAGCCCAGGCAATAGCTGCTATGGCTTATGGCACAAAGACAGTAAAAAAAGTGGATAAAATCACAGGGCCTGGAAATATATATGTTGCAACTGCCAAAAAAATGGTTTTTGGGGATGTTGATATTGACATGATTGCAGGGCCGAGCGAGATATTGATAATTGCAGACAGGACTGCCAATCCATCATTTGTCGCGGCAGACCTTTTGAGCCAGGCAGAACACGATGAAATGGCATCCTCAATCCTTATTACCAATTCAAAATCCCTTACTGAAAAAGTCAATAAGGAGCTTGCTCTCCAGTTAAAAGGCCTTAAGAGAAAGAGCATTGCAAAAAGATCAATTGATAAATACGGCGCAATAATTATTGCAGAGAACCTTGACACTGCTGTTGACATAGCCAATGAGATAGCCCCTGAACACCTTGAAATAATGACCAGAGTACCGGCAAAGCTTTTGCCTAAGATAAAAAATGCAGGGGCAATCTTTCTGGGCGAATGGACGCCGGAACCGCTGGGTGATTATACAGCAGGGCCCAACCACATACTGCCAACATGCGGCACTGCAAGATTTTCATCGCCGCTCGGGGTCTATGACTTCATAAAGCGCTCAA
>JAZFSN010000215.1:0-3819 GCA_036446195.1 Thermodesulfovibrionia bacterium
CAATACTCAAAGCTGCTGGAATCAAACCTTACGAGCAGGTTATGGTCAGCAATCTTAACAATGGGGAGCGGTTCGAAACCTATATAATATCTGGAAAGAAAAATTCCGGTGTTATATGTCTTAATGGTCCTACTGCAAGGAAAGGCACAATTGGAGACAAAATTATAGTCTTCTGCTACGAATACTACACCGAGGACGAGATAAAAGGCTTTTCCCCAAAAATCATCAGACTTAATAAAAAAAACAGAATAGTCAAGTAGCAAGCCTCTTTTTTTTTGACAAAGTTCAATAATACTGCTAAAATTTTCACATGCAAAAAAGGCGTTCTTCGAGAATAACCAGGAGGTTAGAAATAAAGTTAGCATCTAATGACGTAAGTTTTAAAGGAATTACAAGCAATGTCTCAAAAGAAGGATTATTCGTCAGAACCATTAAAGGGTTTTCTCCTGGAACATTACTTAAAATGGAAATTCATCTTCCCTCAGGAAAACATATAAAGCAAAAAGGTGTGGTAAAAAGAACAATTAAGACCCAATTCAGCGGCGTAAAAAACGGTATAGGTATTGAATTTATAGATACATCTCCCGAATACGAAGAATTTTTAAAAGCCCAGGAATGAATCCTCTAGTGCTCCTGGTCTTAGATGGATGGGGGATAGGTAAAAATCCTGCAATATCTGCAATAGAAAAGGCAGATCTTCCATTTTACAGAACCCTTTTAAAAAAATATCCTTATACGGTGCTGGAAGCGTCAGGAGAAGCTGTTGGACTGCCTGAAGGTCAGATGGGCAACTCAGAAGTAGGCCATCTGAATCTGGGAGCAGGCAGGATTGTTTATCAGGACTATACACGAATAAATAAAGCAATAAAAGATGGAGCTCTCTTTGAAAATCATGTCCTGTTGAATGTCATGAACTCTGCAAATGAAAGCGCCCTTCATCTTCTTGGTCTTGTGTCAGACGGGGGCGTGCACAGTCATCTAAATCATCTATACGCATTAATCGACCTGGCAGTGTCAAAAAAAATTAAAAGAATATTTGTCCATGCTTTTATGGATGGACGAGATACCCTGCCAACTTCTGGTATCGGATTTATACAGCAGCTTGAAGCATTTATAAAAAATAAGCCATCGGTGAGCATTGCAACGGTATCAGGGAGGTACTGGGCAATGGACAGGGACAGGCGATGGGACAGGATAAAACGTGCTTATGACGCCATTATTCTGAGTAAAGGAGAGAGAGCCCGAACAGCAGAAGAGGCAGTCAATCAGAGCTATAAATTTAATAAAACAGATGAGTTTATTAAACCTACTGTAATCTATAATGACCTGGAACCTGCCTACCGGACAGGCAGGCCGGTTGGAAGAATAGAGGATGGTGATTCAGTAATATTTTTCAATTTCAGGGCTGACAGGGCAAGGGAGTTAACAATAGCATTAACAGAAAATGGCTTTTCCGCTTTTGAAAGAAAAAAAGTCCCAAAACTGAACTTTTATGCAACAATGACTCTCTATGATGAGAGATTCACATTTCCCGTAATATTCCCTCCCATGAAACTAAAAAACATATTAGGGGAAGTTATAAGCGAACATAACTTAAGACAACTTAGAATTGCAGAGACAGAGAAATATGCACATGTAACATATTTTTTCAATGGCGGCGAGGAAACTTCCTTCCCTGGAGAAGACAGGTGCCTTATCCAATCTCCGAAAGATATTCCAACTTATGACTTAAAGCCAGAAATGAGCGCACATAAAGTAACCGAAGAAGTTATAAAAAGAGTAAGTGAATCAAAGTATAATTTCATATTATTGAATTTTGCTAATCCTGATATGGTCGGCCATACAGGGGTCATGGAAGCAGCGATTAAGGCCTGTGAGACAATAAATAAATGCCTTGAAAAGATAGTCACAAAAGTTCTTGAGACAGGAGGTATATCTGTAATAACGGCTGATCACGGAAACTGTGAGAAAATGATGAACGGCGATCATCCTTACACTGCCCATACAACGAATTACGTGCCTTTTATCCTGGTTAAAGAGGGTACAAAATTACGGGATAAAGGTATACTGGCGGACGTTGCTCCTACCCTTCTTGACCTTATGCGTATTGAAAAGCCGGAAGAGATGACAGGGGAAAGCTTAATAGTTGAATAACTGAGATACATCCCATTTATTCAATAAAGGGTTCGAGGGGTCGAGGGGCCAAGTGAACTACGAAATTCGTTATATGTTATTAGTCTCCGACTCGTAGAGTTGTTAAAATGACGAATAACCAATGAACCCTATAATTCTTGAATCCTCGAACCCTATTTTTTATTATGATTAACAAATTGTTAAGAATATTCTTCCCGGAATCCTGTCCTGTATGCAAAAAACCATCAACCGACCACTATACGGCACCTATATGTCCTGACTGCTGGCAAAAAATTCAGCCATACAGAGGTCATATATGTAATAAATGCGGCAAACCTCTTGTTTCTGATGTAACGGCATGCGGAGACTGTATTAAGGATGAGCCTGTATTTAAATCCGCAAGGAGTTTTGGAATTTATGAGGGCTCACTAAAAACAGCGATTAATATTTTTAAATATCACCATATAAAAAGACTTGCAAAACCTTTATCTAATATAATTATAAGTTCACAATTGCCCTCGGTTGACGTAATAATACCTGTATCCCTGCATAAAAAACGTCTGAGGCAGAAGGAATTCAATCAATCTGCCCTCATTGCAAAACACATTGCAAAGGCACTGGGCATTCCAATGATAGCTGACTGTCTAATCAAAATCAGGGATACAATTCCACAGGTAGGGCTCAGTGCAAAAGACAGGAAGAAAAATATAAAGAATACATTTGGACTAAAAAAAGTTAACCTTATTAAGGGAAAAAATATTATGCTTGTAGATGATGTTTATACTACCGGAGCAACAGCCAGGGAATGTTCTAAAGTATTAAGAAAAGCAGGAATAAATGATATTTATGTAATTACACTTGCTCACAGCAGAGGAGATTAGTTTTAGCCTAGGGCACACAGAATCTTCCCAACAGCCTCCTGTGCCATTCCCGAGTCAGAATAAGCCTCAATAACAGCATCTGCCTTTGCCCCGTTGGCAAGAAAGCCCCGTCGCTTTCTAACGGGGTTTATATCTGACAGAATATAAGGACAGCAGAAACCCGCTACTATCGAATATTCTGAGGCCTTTACTGCCTTTTCAAGCACGCTCTGCAATTTTCTGCTTAAACCGCTTCTGCCTTTCCATGCAGATACCTTAGAGAAAACCACTGCTATGAGGGTTGTGCCGGATACAGAATCTAAGATTTTTTTTATATTGTCCTTATATCTGTTATCAATATAAATGGTTTTTACTTCTTTATAGTGATTCTTGATTGTATTAATAAAAGGTTTACCGGATAAATTGTTATCATCATCAATAATAAGGACAGTCAGTTTCCTGTCAGATGAGGCACTACAAAGCCTCTTTATTAATCTATCTCTGTCAAGAGATACAAGGTTTATGGATTTTTGAGTAAGCTCTTTAGCAATTTCCCGGTGAGAGCTCGTTCCAATCTGATTCATCCTGAGTTGAGAGCGGGATATCTTATTCAGCCTTTTTTTCACATTTACTACATTTCGGAACGACTTTTGGATCACATGCTCCACTTTATCCCATTTCGAG
The DNA here is from genome assembly GCA_036446195.1 of Thermodesulfovibrionia bacterium. Classification (GTDB taxonomy): domain Bacteria; phylum Nitrospirota; class Thermodesulfovibrionia; order UBA6902; family BMS3Bbin08; genus JAZFSN01. The sequence goes on from JAZFSN010000215.1 coordinate 3,678, forward strand.
AACAGATAATCTATCACCTTTTCAGGGCTTTCTGGATGAAGGAGTATGTCAGCACCTGCCTGAAGCGCCATCAGACATGCCCTGCCTTCTGACCCTTGATTCTCCCTGCTTACTGCATTCATATTCATTGCATCTGTAATAA
>JAZFSN010000216.1:0-2492 GCA_036446195.1 Thermodesulfovibrionia bacterium
TATTAACCTTTAAACTGGTCCTGAGAGACCAGAAAGGAACGTCTGAAATGCTACGAGCATTCAGTAGAAAGCTTCAGACAGGCACACGCTTAAAAACCTTTTTTCTCTCAGGGGAAAAAGGTTTTTTTTATGTCTAAAGAAATACTTAACAGCAAAGACCTCGAAAGAGCCCTTAAAAGAATAGCCCATGAAATCATTGAAAAAAACAATGGGGCAGAAAATCTGTGCCTGGTTGGTATTCAGAAAGGCGGCATCATTCTTGCTCAAAGACTAGCGTCACAAATTGAGGTTATTGAAGGCGGTCATATTGAAATCGGAGCACTGGATATCACCTTTTATAGAGATGACCTTAACATGAAAAAAGAACAGCCTGTTGTAAAAGTCACTGATATCACTTTCTCCATTACAGACAAAACAGTAGTTCTTGTAGATGATGTGCTTTTTACAGGCAGGAGCATCAGGTCTGCCATGGATGCGCTTATAGATTTTGGCAGGCCTTCCTCTATACAACTCGCTGTGTTAATAGACAGAGGGCACAGGGAACTGCCAATAAGGGCCGATTACGTAGGTAAAAACATACCCACGTCTTTTAATGACCGTGTAGAGGTATATCTGAAAGAGGAAAACGAGGATGAAAAGGTCCTTTTAATCAGTGGAACATAAGAAAAAATTAAAATTAAAACAGGAAAGAACTTTAATTTTAATTTTTCAATTCTTTTTAATCACGGCCTTTTCCCATGACAATTTATTATGTTTAAATCAAAGAACCTCTTAGGCATTAAAGATCTTTCACCAGAAGAGATAAATCTCATACTTGATACTGCCTCCAGTTTTAAAGATGTTCTTAAAAGGGACATAAAAAAGGTCCCTCCTCTAAGGGGCAAAACAGTTGTAAATCTCTTTTTTGAACCATCAACACGGACAAGAATTTCATTTGAACTTGCAGCCAAAAGATTAAGCGCTGATGTAATTAATTTCTCTGTTCCGACAAGCAGTGTAGTAAAAGGAGAAACATTAAGAGATACTGCACTAACAATTCAGGCCCTGGGTGCTGATTTTGTAGTAATACGTCATTCATCAGCCGGCGTCCCTCATTTTCTCAGCAAGATACTAAATATATCAATAATAAATGCAGGTGATGGTACAAACGAACACCCAACACAGGCACTGCTTGATTTATTCACGATTCTCTCTCATAAGCAAAAAATTGAGGGGCTTACTGTCGCAATAGTGGGAGATATTGCCCACAGCAGGGTAGCGCGGTCCAATATTTACGGCTTGATTAAACTCGGCGCAAAGGTAAGGGTAATTTGCCCTCCTACATTAAAGCCTGCTAAGATTGACAATCTCGGAATTGATGTATTTGATTCTATGGAACAGGGAATTAAAGATGCTGATGTTATAATGACTCTCAGGCTTCAGCTTGAACGGCAGAGCAAAGGATTCATCCCTTCGCATGAGGAATATTTTAATCTTTATGGTCTCACAAAGGAACGGCTGAAACTTGCAAAGCATAATGCCATTGTCATGCATCCAGGTCCCATGAACAGGGGAATTGAAATTGAATCAGAAGTTGCGGATTGTCAACAATCTGTAATTCTTGAACAGGTAACCAATGGCCTTGCAGTTAGAATGGCGGTCTTATATATCCTTGCAGGGGTAGAGAGATGAACCCCGTTAGACCTGCTTGCCCTGTTAGAAAATTTGGTTTATCGGTTTACAAAAATGGTATTTCTAACGGAGCTTGGTATTATACTTATGTTCTTTTGAGTGAAACAAAGGGGAATTTCTATACGGGCACGTCAAAAAATTTAGACCAGAGGGTGAAGCAGCATAACGATGGATTAGTTTTTTCAACTAAAAATATACGACCATTACAATTGATATATTTTGAGTCTTGTTTAAATAAAGAAGATACTTATCGTAGAGAAAGATATTTAAAATCAGGGATGGGTAAGCGATATCTTAGAAATCGTCTAAGGGGAGGTCTAACGGGGTGAGAATCTTGATAAAAAACGGCCGTGTTATTGACCCCTCCCGGAATATTGATGGTCATAAGGAAATTTTGATTCAGGGCAGTAAGATTAAGGGCTTGTACCCAAAGGGCAAGGGGCCGAAACCGGATAAGACCATTGATGCCTCGGGTTGCATTGTTATCCCCGGTCTTGTCGATATGCACACACATCTGAGAGAGCCAGGATTTGAGTATAAGGAAACAATTATGACAGGCACTATGGCCGCTATAAAAGGCGGATTTACTTCTGTATGCTGCATGTCCAATACAAATCCGATAAACGACACAATAGCAGTGACGGAATTTATCATTGAAAAGGCCTCTAAAAAAGGGGCATGCACTGTATACCCTATAGGGGCGATAACAAAAGGTCAGGAGGGAAAAGAACTCACTGAACTGGAAAAATTGATAAATGCAGGATGTGTAGCCTTCTCAGATGATGGAAAACCTGTAATAAACAGTCTGATTATGAGACGGG
>JAZFSN010000217.1:0-6532 GCA_036446195.1 Thermodesulfovibrionia bacterium
GGCTAACCTTTCTGCGCAGAAATTGCACTTTTCAACAACCCCCTTTGTCCTTGTTGGAAATTTTGCATCCAAATCTTCAATAAAAGGCCTCGGATTTTTCCAGTTAAAACTTCTTGCTCCGAACGGGCACGCGGCCATGCAGAAACGGCAGCCAATACAGCGATGGTAGTCCATCATGACAATCCCGTCTTTTCTCTTGAATGTGGCCTTTGTGGGACATACTCTTACACAGGGGGGGTTAGCACAATGATTGCAGAGCACCATAAACGGCTGGTGTTTAAGGGATTCCATTACATATTCATCTGACTGGCCGGGAAAAACATGCTCATGTTTTTCAGTCCATATCCATTTTATCTCATGTTTTTTATTGTCTAATTCAGGTACATTATGAATACTATGGCAGGCATTAATAACTTTCCTGTAATCGGCCTCGGTCTTTAATTTACTCATATCAATGACCATTGCCCATCTTTTTGCAGACATAGATGCCGGGTTTGATGTAAACGTAGCGGCTTCTGCGTCACCCCTGAGCAATTCGTCAATAACCGGCATGCCCGTAAAACCCAGCAAGGTGGAGAGCCCGGCAAACCTTAAGAATTTCCTTCGATCAATGTTCATGATCGGCCTCCCCTTCAACAAAATGGCATTGCCAGCAGTACGCTTTTACAGATGCATAGGTATGGCATTCATGACAAAACTTCTCCGGGTTGGAATGGCAGTTCAAACACGTATTCTGAAAACTTATATCATATTTCTTTCCACTGGTGCTTACATAAACCCTTGTACCATCACGAACTGCAGCATCCCTCCATTCGTTCAGCAGCTGCATATGATTGGCTCTCATGAATTCCTTCGACTCGACACACTCCTTTTTTTCCAGATGTTCGATGGCATGAGTGTTGATTTTTGGGTCTGGTTTAGTAACGGGCTTCCCCATATTATAATAGAACGGAAATGCCGCTAAACCGACAAATAAAATAAGCCCGGCGATTATTTTTCCTCCGTCATACATTATTCTTTACTCCTTCTTTCACTCTTCCTTCTTTCAGCCTCTCTTTTTTTCCTCTTTATCTGGGCTTCAAGCCGCAGATCCTGGGTTCTTTCTTTTTCACCTTTCATAACAAGGGCATTCCCTACCAATTCATGAACTCCGGTAACACGTACTCCGGGAACCCAGTAATCCATAAGCGGCGGAAGGGCAGCCCTGTCAATAGCACAGATATTTGCCAGCATGTTCACTCCATGCCTCTCGTGAACATCCTTCACTGCGTTTGCTCTCGGAAAGCCTCCTCTCATCCTCAATTCCATGTTTTCGCTTGCATTAAGGCCTGAGCCGCTGCCACAGCAAAAAGTTTTCTCCCTGATGGTATTTGGATGCATTTCATAAAAATGGTTACATACACTTTTGATGATATAGCGGGGTTCATCAAAAATTCCCATGCCCCTTGCAGTATTGCATGAATCATGAAATGTCACCTTTAGATGATCATTCCGGCTTGGGTCAAGTTTTAGTTTGTTATGCTTAATGAGGTCAGCAGTAAATTCTGCAATATGAACCATCTTTGTGGTCTTTGCATTCTCAAATTTTGTGCCTGTTATTGGCGAGACAGGTTCCTCAAGAAAATCTGCAGGTCCATGCCATGTATCCATATACTGAGTTATAACCCTCCACATATGGCCGCATTCTCCTCCCAGTATCCACTTTACCCCCAGTCTTTTGGCTTCAGCATATATTTTGGCGTTAAGCCTTTTCGCCATCTCATTTGAGGTGAAAAAACCAAAGTTGCCGCCCTCAGAGGCAAATGTGCTCCAGGTGTAGTCAAGCCCGATTTCATGAAAAAGCATGAGATAACCCATACAGGTATACATGCCGGGGTCGGCAAAGAGGTCGCCGGAAGGCGTAACAAACAGGATTTCAGCCCCTTTTCTGTTAAAGGTAGGGGTTATTTCCACCCCTGTTATATCTTTTATGTCATCCAACATAAACTCTATATTGCTCGTAATAGCATGTGGTTCAAGACCAAGATGATTCCCTTTTTTAAAACAATTAACAAGTGGGCCGGCAATCCAGTCAGTGTTCAGACCAATCAGATTCAGAAGCTCCCTGCCTATAATCGTGATTTCAGCAGTGTCTATGCCATAAGGGCAGAAAACCGAACAGCGCCGGCATTCAGTGCACTGAAAGAAATAATACCACCACTCCTTGAGCACATCTATTGTCAACTCCCTTGCCCCGGCAATTTTCCCCATTATCTTTCCTGCTGCCGTAAAATGCCCTCTGTATACTGACCTGAGCAGTTCTGCCCTGAGAACAGGCATATTTTTTGGGTCTCCGGTTCCAATAAAAAAGTGGCATTTATCAGCACAGGCGCCGCATCTCACGCATATGTCCATAAAAAGCCTGAATGAACGATACTTGTCAAGCCGGTCCTTCATCCCCTGAAGTAAGATATCCTGCCAGTTTTCCGGCAGTTTCCAGTCCTCTTCACTCGGCTTCCATTGTCTGGGGTTCGGCATATCAAGAGCTTCAAGGAGCTTTGGCTTTGCGCCATAGCACCAGGTACCCTCTTTAAACACCACTGGCGTATCCAGCCATCCCTTTTCAGGCGGTGTATAATCTATCTTTGAAAGCTCATCTGATTTGGGTACTTTAGCCATTACTTACTCCTTTTCTAACGGTAATCCGGCGCCTTTCATTTTTTCCCTGAACTCGTCCTCATATTCCTCATAAGTGTGAACCTTGACAGGATAATTCCAGGGGTTGATATGCCTTTTCACACGGCCGTTATTTGCCAGATTTCTTGTCGGACTGAGGAATACCCCCCCCATGTGCATAATCTTGCTGAACGGGATGTACGCTAATAAAACACTGACAAGAAACAGGTGAATATAAAATATAACATCAATCCCTTGCGGCACTGTAGTATTAAAGGTGACCAGTCCCATGGTCAGGTGCTTTACATTCACAACGTCCACCTTAACAAAATAGCGCATAATGATACCTGATAAAGCTATCCCCATGATTAAAAAGAGAGGGAAATAATCAGCGGCCAGTGATATATAGCGAACCAGCGGGATAAAAATTCTCCTCAGAAAAAGATAGGTTACCGCCAGTAAGAGCACTACGCCTGATATGTAAAGCCCAGGGGCGCCTATCTGCAAAAACCCGTCAAAAATCTCAATCTTATGCAGGAAAGCAGGCACTGGTTCTGCAAATAACCTGATGTGTCTGAGCAAGACGATTAAGAATGACCAGTGAAATGCCAGTCCAGCAAGCCAGAGCCACTTGGCAGAGCCCTGGGCAACCTTTGGACCATCGCTTAATTCGAATTTTGTGTTACTAAACAGCGAACGGAAAAGAAACACCTCCAACAGCATCCTTCCTATAACGCCGGCAGTGCCTGACGGGTTGTCAAGTTTACTGTGTTTAATCCAGGGCAGGGATTTTTGTTGTCCGCTTGTTGTCGGTATACGAAACGGGACAGGAGAACTCCCCCATTTTAAAACGCGGTAAATAACTCCGATAATGAATGTGGCAAATGCAGCATATGGCACTACCACTCCAAACAGAAAGTGAAGATTTGCTACTTTCACTCCTGCCATTGCAACAAGAACCAGTGCAATTACTGCAATTAATGAAAATAAGGCATTCATTTAATTATCTCTTTGTCCCTTACAGTATCAATATTGCCAAATTTAAAATTATGTTCCTGCCTGTATTTATCATATATCTGATTTGCTCTTTGTATATGTCTGGATGTCAAGCTCTGAAGTTCTTTTGCCTTAAGCTCGTAAATCTTCTCCCTGCATCTAATATATATATCAAACGACTGAAAGGCCAGATGATCTATTAAAGACTCGAGTTCCAGAAATACCTCAAACATCCCGGGGGCACTAACCTCGTTTTTCAATTCCTCAACAATCATTTTCTTTAAAAGGGGGATGAAAACAAGAGCCTGTGAAGGAGCGAAATCCTGAATCGCCCTGATTCTGATAATATCTTCCAGAGAAGAAGGGGGAGTTTTAAAGTCCTTTCCATGAAGGATTTCGTCAAAAAGGTTTTCTAATCCATTAAGAATTGTGGATCCTACCGGATTGGTAAAGGGTTTGTTCTGTTTCTTATAATATTTTGCAGTCTCAGAAGGGTAAGTCTCCAGTATTGCGTTAAACCACCCCTTAAGGATAGCGGATTTTTTTTCTGACAGAAGTTTATTCAGCTTCTTATTCAGCAATAAAGGGCGCTCCCTGAAATTTAATATCGCACATAAATTTCATTAATTTAAACAAAATTACTGCAAACGCATGAGATCCTCTCCCCCGTTATTTAAAAAAAATTCAGGGGCTGGATGCCTATCTTTTAAAGATAAATACATTCCCTCTCTGCTATTATATCCCGAGGGAATAAAACCTTTTAGAGTAAAACCAATTTTAAAAATTTATACGCAGCCGGTAGGCTTTGGAAGCCCGGCATACCTGCAGGCCTGTTTTGCAGGGCCTGCCGGATACAGTTCATAGAGATATTTTGTGTTACCCTTCTCAGGGCCCATGGTCTTTGCGATTTCCTTGGTAAGTATCTTAATCATCGGAGCTATCTGATACTTTGTAAAATACTCTCTGAGAAATCTTATAATATCCCAGTGTTCCTTAGTTAGCTCAAGGTTATCAATCTTTGCCATCTGACCTGCTAAACCCTCTTTCCATTCCTCCCAGTCCTGTAAATAACCTTCCTCGTCAACCTCATAAGACTTACCCTCAAACTCTAAAGTCGGCATTTAACTCCTCCTTTTTGTCTTTTAGATTATTATCCCTCTTCAAAAAAGGGCTTTCCAAAACCCTGTAGTGCTTTTGAAAGATAGCAATAATAATCTGGATTTATTGCGCTGCCTTATACTGCGGGTTACATAAGCTTAAACTTTAATATAGAAACCTGTTCTGCGTCAAATTAAAAAAATTTATAGCGAATTAATTTTTGCTTATAATAAAGAAAAATGCTGATAAATTATTAAAATCCCGCTTTTCAATCTTTCTTTTTGAATAGCTGAAAGCTATTTCCTGATTTCATGTGATATAATTTAACATTGTACACGAAAAAATACAAGAAGATAGTACAAAGATACGTTGATGGTAACCATTCAGTGACGAGTGGCAGAGAAGTTGGATTTTCGAAGCGAGTCTCCGCGAAGAGTCGCTCCGACCGGCCAAGTTTACCCGCCTCTGGCGGCGCCGAAGGCGACCAGGGCCGGAATGACAACAGGGAAGGATGGTAAAGGTTTTTTGTCATTCCCGCTTGTCGGGAATCATTCTTTAGAGATATATAATCCACCTTTCACTGAATGGTTACCACAGATGACCACAGATGTGAAAAATAAATCTTACTGTTCTCTACTTAAAAAAATCTGTGACAATCTGTAATAAATCTTTGCTAATCTGCGAATAAGGTATTCTCAAATGAAAAGGCCCCTTGGACAGCATTTTCTTTTTGATAAAAACATTTTAAAGAAAATAATAGACTGCAGTCTTGTAACATCTGATGACAGGGTTGTTGAAATTGGAGCCGGCCCCGGGGCCATGACAAAACTTCTTGCAGAGCATGTCAAGGAAGTTATTGCCATAGAAATTGACAGGAAACTGGCTCAGAGACTGAAACAGTCGTTTTCCATGACACCAAATGTTGAGGTGATAACAGCCGACGCCCTGAAATTCCCTTATGAGACGATTAAAGGCAAATTCAAGGTTGTTGCCAACATTCCTTTTTATATAACGACCCCTCTTTTATTCAGGCTTCTTGAATTTAAAGATAAAATACCCGGCATGACATTGCTTCTACAGAAAGAAGTCGCTCAAAGGATTGTAGCGTCCCCCGGCAGCAGAACTTACGGCGTTCTTTCCATCACTGCCCAGTTATACACAAAGCCTGCGCTGAAATTTTCAGTGCCAAAAGGTGCATTTTCCCCGCCGCCTAAAGTAGATTCTGCAGTTGTGCATTTTGAGGTTTATTCACGGCCTCTTTATAAGATGAAAGATGAGGCGTTTTTCATCAAGGTTGTAAAGACTGCATTTTCGCAGCGCAGAAAAACCATAGCAAACAGCCTTAAATCCTTTGACAGCATCAAAGAAGCACTGCAACAATCTGGTATTGACTGCAAATTAAGGCCCGAGGTTTTGAGTATAGAAGATTTCATAAGACTTGCAGAAGCCTTGCAGTGAAATTTATTGGTTCCTACTCAGTCACAAAGTCTTTGGCTTATCCCTTTTTGAAGGGACAACACAGATAAATCCAAACGGCTCGGCATTGGGGTTTAAAAACTGGTGGGGTGTATTTGGATATACATACACAACATCAAGAAACCCTACTTTATACAATTTGTTTTCCAGGCGAACTTTTCCTTGCCCACTGATACCTATTACAATATGCTCGTGACCGTGCTTCTCAAAACTGCTCTGTCCCCCGGGGGCTATCTCGAAATACCTGAGATGGGATTTTGTTTTCAACCCATTGCCTATTAAAACCCTGCGGATAATTTTATTCCAA
>JAZFSN010000218.1:0-5628 GCA_036446195.1 Thermodesulfovibrionia bacterium
AATCATGTATCATTGAAGAATGTCTTCTTATAATACTGCCCTCGAGGAAGTAAAAAGCCGGATAGATATTGTTGATGTAATATCAGAATACGTCTCCCTGAAAAAGACAGGCCAGAACTGGAGAGGGCTTTGCCTTTTCCACTCTGAAAAGACCCCATCTTTTATGGTCAGTCCTTCGAAACAAATATATCACTGCTTTGGCTGTGGCAGCGGGGGAGATGTTTTTACCTTTTTAATCAAGCAGGGAGATATTTCTTTTCAGGAGGCCTTAAGCACACTTGCTGAAAGGGCAGGAGTGAAACTCCAGAAATCCCTGAAACCCTCATTTAAATCAAAAGAAAAGAAGGATATGCTCGGTTTATACAGGGATGTCTGTCTTTTTTATCAGCAGTGCCTGCAAGAGAATGCAAAGGCAGCAGATTATCTTGAAAAAAGGGGGATAACTCGAGAGGCTCAAAAGCTCTTTTCTTTAGGATACGCTCCAAATAAATGGGATGCTCTGTTTTCCTATCTTGTTAAAATAAAAGGCCACGAGGCTGCGTTAATTATAAAGGCAGGACTTATTGCCCGTGGCCCAAAGAATTATTATGACAATTTTAGAGACAGAATTATTTTTCCCATTTTTAACCTTACGGGTGAGACTATAGCATTTGGCGGAAGGGTCATGAATGATTCCATGCCAAAGTATTTAAACTCGCCTGAGTCCCCCTTTTTTAGCAAGGGCAAAGTGCTTTATGGACTTAATCTTGCAAAAGATCCTATAAAAAAATTCGGGTTTGCAATTTTTGTAGAAGGCTATCTTGACCTTATAACTGTCTACATGCATGGATTCTCAAATGTGGTTGCTTCTCTTGGGACGGCTCTTACACAGGAACACGGAAAATTGATTAAGAGGTTTACACAGAATGTGGTCCTTGTTTTTGATGGTGATGCATCGGGCATACGGGCTGCTAAAAAAGCCATGGGTATACTTTTAGAGAGCGGTCTGGGTGTAAAGGCATTACTGATGCCTGAGGGAGAAGATCCGGATAGTTTTTTAAGGAAAAGAGGTAAAACGGCATTTGATGATTTACTTGAGAAGGCCATGTCTATAGTTGATTTTTTTGTAATGCAGTCTGGATCTGATTCAAACAGTGGAGTTGATGCGACCCGATTCCAGGGAAATGATCATTTGGTTGCCCATGAAGCACTTGAAATAATTTCTAAAATACCTGACAGTATTCTTCAGGGCTATTATGTAAAGTCATTGTCTGAAAGACTGAATATTAACGAGCTTTTTATTAGAGAAGAATTAAGGAAGATTAAAAAAAGGACGCAACTCAGATACGAGTCGCAACGACCTAAAAGTATATCTGCTAAAAAAGATGTTGATATCTCCGGAAGCAGGAGCAGGCAAAAACCAATGGATGAAGTATATCTTATGAAACTGATCCTGCAATTTCCAGAAAAGGCGGAAATGGTTTTAAATACCGTTTCAGCGGAGGATTTGGAGGATTCTGTTATACGGGCAGTCTTTAAGAAAATAAAAAACAGAAACGGCTTATTACGTGACGGCGTAATCGATTTCAATGCCTTGATTTCTGAATGTGATGAGGACGAAAAAAATTTACTGACTGAGCTTTCATTTAAAGCTGATCTTGAGAATCCTGAAAAAATCTTTAAGGATTGTCTTAATCGGCTTAAATCCAGGAAGCGTCAGGTTTTATTAAATGAACTCCAGAATAAGATAACTATGGCAGAACTGCGAAAAGATGGTAGTCTGTTAAGAACTCTTTTGCTTGAAAAACAGAAAGTACATGGATTAAAAGGGTAATTAGTGTGACAGAGCGATTAAATGATTTTGATCCTCAAGATATTGAGTATGAAGAAATCCTGAGTGAGGGAGCAGGAGAAGTCACTGAAGAAACAAAAGAGGATTCTGCCCCCCCAAAGGATTATTCCGCAGACTCTCTGGCAATGATATATCTCAGGGAGATGGGGGCGGTTCCTTTGCTTACCGGAGAGGGAGAAGTGGAGACGGCTAAGAAAATAGATAAAGGGATAGAAAGAGTATCAAAGGTCATTTTTTCAGCCCATTTTGTAATAAACAGGATACTATCCTTGCCTGAACTGTTGAAGAGGGAGAAGGTATCAATAAAAGATTTAATCTTGATTGACGAAGAGGCATCAGATTCAGAAAAAAAGAAAATTTTGAATAAATTTTTAAAAAATATTAAGTCAATGAGAAGTTTTCTCCTGAGAAAGAACTTTTATCAAAAAAAACCAAGCCGTAAAAAACATGGTAAAAAAGATTTTAAAATGATAACAGCCAAATTAATAGAACACAGAATGGAGATAGTTAATAGAATATTTAATATTAATATTAAAGGGAAAGTAATTAACGTTTTTTTAGAGCAATTTAAAAGATATGCTGACCGATATAAAAATATTATTAAAGAAATAAATAATATTCAAAGGAAGCTGCGGGTCCCTCTGGGGAACTTGAAATCAAGCAGCAATGAGGAGTTGCAGCGAGTTCAAAGAGTCAAGAATGAGAAGAAGTTGCTGCAACTTATGGCTCAATCATCCAAAGATCCCGATAGGATCACAAAACAATACAGGGATTATAAAAAACTCGAGCATGAGATGGAGCATATAGAATCAGAGTTGGGGTATAGGGGTATTGAAGTGAAGAAGGCATTGAAGTTCCTTCAAGATGGAGAGAAAGAGGTTCTTGAAGCAAAGAGGATACTCGTAGAGGCAAATTTAAGACTTGTGGTAAGCATAGCAAAGAAATACATAGGGAAGGGCCTCAGTTTGTCTGATCTTATACAGGAAGGCAATATTGGATTGATAAGGGCAGTTGATAAATTTGATTATAAAAAAGGATACAAGTTTAGTACTTATGCGACATGGTGGATAAGGCAGGCTATTACACGTGCACTTGCAGACCAGTCGAGGACAATAAGACTTCCTGTGCATATGGTGGAGACCATGAACAGGTTAACCCGGGCTTCTAACGACCTTGCACAGAAACTTGGCAGAGAGCCCGGGACAGAAGAGGTTGCTAAAAAAATTGGACTTCCTTTAAGCAAAGTAAGGACAATGATGAGAATAAGCAAGGAACCTGTTTCTTTGGAGACCCCTTTAGGTAGAGATGAGGACAGTCATCTGGGAGATTTCATAGAAGATAAGACAGCGCTTTCCCCTTTGGATTCAACTCTTCAGAGAGATCTGCAGAGGCAAATAAAAAAAGTTATTAATACCCTTAGTGAAAGGGAGGCTGAAATTATCAGGAGACGTTTTGGTATTGAAAGTGACTTTTCATATACGCTTGAGGACGTTGGCCATGAATTTAAAGTCACACGGGAGCGAATAAGGCAGATAGAGGCAAAGGTCTTGAAAAAATTAAGGCATCCGACAAGAAGCAAGTGGCTTAAGATTTTCGTAGAAGGAACATAACGTATTTACCCCGTTAGAAAGAAACTTTACCCCTCTTCACCAGCCTTTCCTATCTATCATGCTAGTTCTATCGTATTTCTTATTTATATCTCTGAATTTGGATTTTCTAACAGGGTTTACCCTGTTAGAAAGAAAGCTTAAGACCTTTCTAACGGGGTTTACTTTTATAACCATTTTACCTAAAATGAATTAAGTTCATTATTAGTTAGTTGTTATACGTTATACGTATACTAAGGAACATAAGTGCTCCATTTCGTGCTTGTTCAAATAACCAATAACTTATAACGAATAACAATTTTTTTGTTATGTGGTGCTTGTCCGCCTCGGCGGACCTGCCTGCGGTAGGCAGGTCCGCTGAGGCGAAAGATTTGGAATCTATGTATTAGGGCCCATAGCTCAGTTGGTAGAGCCACCGGCTCATAACCGGTTGGTCCCAGGTTCGAGCCCTGGTGGGCCCACCATTTAAAAAATATGGAGGTTCAACCTCCATATTTTTTAGACCCACGTCTAGTTTTGCTACCGCAAAACTGTGGGTGCAGGACTTTACGAGGTTTATCCCGTAGTCTAAGTCCCTATGGACTTTACTACGGGACCGAACTTGCCCGGCATTTTACTCTCAAAACGTAATGGTTTCCCCGTAACGGGGTGTTTGAACGAGAGAAGATAAGCATGCAGTCCGAGACAACTAAATGGATTGGTTTTTGCTCCGTATTTTTTATCACCAGCCACAGGATGTCCGATGTCCGCAAGATGGACGCGTATCTGGTTCTTACGTCCGGTTACAAGTTGTATATCGAGAAGGCTATACTCCCGGCCCCTCTTGAGGACCCGGTATTTTGTTTTAGACAGTTTTGCCTCTTCTCTTAGAGTCGAGTCTACGACCGAATGCCGGTCGCTGTAAACCATGAGTGATTTCGTCTCTTTCAGGCGGCTCTCGATGTCGCCTTCTTTCTTAACTGGTGTGCCCTCAACAATTGCGTAATATCGTTTTTCAACCTCTTTCCACCTGCCCTGAAGTTCGCATTTCACTTTCTCGTTTTTTGCAAATACGATCAAGCCTGATGTGTCCCTGTCCAGCCGGTGGACAATGAATATTCTCTCCCCTGCTTCTGGAGCCCGCAATCTGAGGAATTCGTTCAATTGGTAATAGGCGGTCTTTATCTTTTCTGTCTCAGAAGCGATTGACAGTAAACCGGATGGCTTTTCTATGACAATTAGATCGTTGTCCTCATAAATGACCTTGATCCCCATCGGTGGAATCACATTTAATTCTTTTTTATCTTTGCTGATTGAAACCGTATCCCCTTTAAGCAAAAAATGGTTGAGGCTCTTTACCGCTTTCCCATTTACCCCAATGGCCCTGTGTCTCAACAACTGCTTAATCTTGGTCCGTGTGTGTCCAATATCCGTCAGATAATCAAGGAGACTGCTTTTTGTTTTTACTCTAAAATCAGCCATAAGAGAAATAGTATAACACCGGCCAGGCAGAGTTATTCAAGTATGATTGACGGGGTTAATAATGCAAGGAACAAAGCCCGTCCCGACGCCTCTCATTCGGGGATTTATCCGCCTATGGAGGATACGAGTCTTCGCTTAGAGTCGCTTCGACAAGACCCTGTACATTAGCGCGATATTTAAGCTGCACACCTTTTAGAAAATTACGCAAGATCTGATCTTTACAGTCACGGTAGTGTTTATGATCCGGCCTACGGAAAAACGCACTTAATTCGTGTTTACTAATGCGCAAACCAGCCAGGTCCATAATTTCCAATATGTCTTCGGCTTTCAGGTTTAATGCGATTCTTAATTTTCTGAAAATGATATTGTTAGTTAAACGCTGCTCTGGTTCGGGTTGCGGCCCTTCTTTTTTGCCTCGATTATCGTTAATCAAACCATTCAGGAAAATCGCCAGATGGGTGTCGCTGCATTGCTGATACGCAGGGTCATCGTCTTTTTTTAACCAATCGCTGGTCTGCTCCCGCGTTACCTGATGATCAGCTAAGCCAAATATAGCAATCATTTTCGAATCGTTAAAGTCGAATGTATATCGGATACGGCGCAAGATATCGTTATTGGTCACAAGTATGCTCCGATCTAAACTGCAGCTGTGTCACAACGGCCCACTGCCCGGTTACCCTGGAAACAACTACTCCGAGTGGTAAGCTTATTCTATATTTGCGCCGACAA
>JAZFSN010000219.1:0-15418 GCA_036446195.1 Thermodesulfovibrionia bacterium
TGTTAAAAAAATTATAAGAGAAAAACCGGAAGGGCTCGAGCTCATATTCACAGGCAGAGGGGCATCAAAGGAATTAATAAATATTGCCGACTATGTAACGGAGATGCGCATGATTAAGCATCCGTTTAATGAAGGGGTAAAAGCAAGAAGAGGAATAGAGTTTTAGTTATTATTGATTCCTGTAAATCTAATGTCCTATGCCTGTCCCTGTCTGCCGACAGGCAGGCTCGCTTGTCGGGGATCGGTTGTAATCTTGTCATTCCGGCTGAAATGGATATCAGATTAATTGAATTCAATTGGTCTAACCTGTAAATCCAGCAGATGCGGTAAATCGTCCAGCTGATTTTTACGTTCTCCCATAGAATTATAAAAAACAATTGACAATATATAAGCGATGCTATACCATATATAATATATACTAATTATAATATGTGGCAAATATATGAGCATAACCGGGTCTCAAAACAAATCAAATCTATTCCGGTTGAAGTATTAAAGCGGTACGAAAAATGGAAAGATATTATAAGGATTTCAGGCCCTTCCGGATTGAAATTAATCAAGGGTTTTCATGATGAAGCAATTAGAGGAAAATGGAAAGGACATAGATCATCACGTTTTAGCATTAAATACCATATTATTTACAGAATTGTTAAAAAAGAGATATTAGTTCAGGTAATAAACATTACTCCTCATGATTATAGGAGGAAATAGTATGAAGAATTTTAAAAGGGCAAAAAAGACAGTAGATGTGTCGGTCGGGGAGTCAGTGCGGATCATCAGGGAATTGCAGGAAATGAGCCAAAATGATTTGGCAAAAGCAACTGGAATTCCACAGTCAGCGATATCGGCCATTGAGAATGACCGGGTTAAGCTTGGACTAGAACGCGCTAAGGTTATTGCTATAGCTTTAAAGTGTCACCCATCAGTTCTTGTCTTTCCAGGATGGGAAATTATTAAAGAAGAGGCTGCATAACCAACCGTTGCAGAGGGAACAAATGAGTGACAAACCAGTAGCTGCCGGAAAGAGCAGTTTTGATTTAATTGATACAGAAAAAGTATTTGCAATTATTGATGTAAAACCTAATTCAAGCTTTCTTGATTTGGCTTGCGGCATTGGTAAATACAGTATTGAAATTGCAAAAAATATTGGTAAAAAAGGTACAGTTTACGCAGTCGATCTTTGGCAAGATGGTATTGAGGCATTAAACCAAGAAATCAGTAGAAAGAGTATAAAGAACATCAAAACGATATTAGCTGATATAAGTAACAAACTGCCACTTGAAGAAAACTCAATTGACTCATGCTTAATGGCAACAATACTACATGACCTATCAAAGAGTGATCAAAAATCAACTGTTCAAGAGATCGCCCGTCTCGTAAAGCCAGGCGGCATACTAAATATTATCGAATTCAAAAAAATTGATAAAGGCCCAGGGCCGCAATTAAATATAAGGATGGAAGAGAACGAAATTGAGGTGCTTGTCACACAGTATGGTTTTATAAAGGTTACCGGCAGCGAGGTAGGGGAATTTAACTACTTATTAAAATATAAAAAAATCACATAACAAATCAATTCACCCCTCACTGCTTCGTTTTGCAAGCAAAAGCGAAGCAAAACGGTGGGGGGTGATTTCAAACGTTAATATCTATTTGCTTTCTCATTTCATCAACTTTCTTACATGATAAATTCTCTGGATCACTGTAACATGAGTAAGAACAAACAGTATCCACATTATCTGCAGCGCCCATCCTGTTAGAGCCCCGAAAGCCATAAATATTATTCTTTCCGGTCTTTCCATAAGTCCTGTGTGGCAATCCTTGCCAAGTCCTTCTGCCCTTGCCTTTGTATAGCTTATTACAAGGGTTCCGACCATTGTACCCAAACTTAAGAACATCCCTAATACTGAATTATTTTCTAAAAAAAACCATAAAAATCCGATTAATAAAAAGGAATCCGAGTATCTGTCAAGGACTGAATCGAGAAAAGCACCAAAGTTTGTGGACCTGTTATTTGCTCTGGCAACCACCCCGTCGAGCATATCTAAAAATCCACCGCAGAGAATCAGTATTCCCCCGAACCTCAAATGAAAGGGAAGAGTTATTGCAGCTAAAATTGTTACAAGGAATCCTGCAACTGTAATAAGATTCGGATTTACTTTAAATCTCTTTGCAACATGAGAGAGGGGTTTGTCAAGGACATGGCCAAACCTGGCGCTTAGCACCTCACCTTTCTCTCCTTCCAGTTATAAATTTTTCCACCTTTTCCCTTGCATCCTCATCAAACATCTGTATTGCAGGATGTTTCATAAAATAAGCTGAAGGAGATATAAGCACACCCCCAACTCTTCTGTCGCGGGCAAGCTTACAGCATCTTATTGCATCTATAACAATTCCTGCACTATTAGGTGAATCCTCAACAGAAAGCCTGAGCTCAAGATGAAGTGGTACATTACTAAAGCCTCTGCCTTCTATTCTCAAAAAGCAGATTTTATTGTCATTTAACCACGGAATATAATCGGAAGGGCCTATGTGTATCATGTCATCTGCCAGTGGATTGTCCATCTGAGACTGGACCGCCTTTGTCTTTGAAATCTTCTTGGACTTGAGCCTGTCCCGGTTAAGCATATTCAAGAAATCGGTATTTCCGCCTACGTTAAGCTGGTAGGTACTGTCTATCTTTACTCCTCTATCCATAAAAAGCTTTGTAAGCATGCGATGGATAATAGTTGCGCCCATCTGGCTTTTTATGTCGTCACCAATTATAGGAATCCTTTTTCTCTGGAATTTCGCGGCCCATTTCTTATCAGAAGCTATAAACACAGGGATACAGTTAATAAGGCTGATGCCCGTACGCAGACATATATCCGCATAATATGCAGTTGCCTTTTCAGACCCCACGGGAAGAAAATTCAAAAGTATCTCCGCCCCGCTCTCACGGAGAACCCCGGCTGCATTGCAAGGTTTCTTGGAAGAGACTATAAACCGCCTGTCTTTATTATAATCAGCTACATGAGGGGATACTCCATCCAATACCCTCCCCATCATTACTGTAACATCAAGTGCTGGCAGAGCAGGATAAACACTCTTTGTGCAGTTAGGCTTTGCAAATATGGCCTCTTTCAGTGGTTTGCCAGCTTTTCTTTTGTCAATATCAAATGCAGCCACAACTTCAATATCCTCAGGTTTATAACCCCCAAGATTATAATGCATAAGTCCAAGAGATTTAAGAGGATGATCTCTTTTCAACGACCTGTAATACTCAATCCCCTGAATAAGCGAACTGGCACAGTTGCCAATGCCCGCTATCGCAATCTTTACCTTATTCCCCATTCTCCCTCCTCTTTTAGTGACTTATGTCCGGATATTAATCTGGAAAGCAGGCTTTTTACCTAACAATATTTTTTTTGCCTTGAAATCTATGATCTTGTGCGAAGCCAGTAACTGCCCCTCACCCTCTTCTTGTTCAGCCAGGCCCGCCAGAGATTTGACGGTGGAAAAGCGACTAAATTATCGAGATCAATATTTTTCAGGTTCAAATCCTCAAGAAATTCCTCAAGTAACAATCCCCAGTTCTCTACAGCCCTTTTCCATATCCTCTGTACCGTGTCTTTATCGAGCCCAACCTCTTTAGCCGTTTTACGGATACTTTTACCTTCAAAAAGAGAAACAAGAGCTTCTTTTATAGTACCTTCATCTGTATGAAGTCCAAAGAAAATAGTCCAGCGTCTCTCAGAAAATCTGAAGCCGCATGTCTTGCATCTAAGAAGTCTGTACCTGCTTTTTCCATAACGTTCAATTACTGATATATTATTAAAGCCTTTTCTCCTGTAATCCCGGCATCTAATGTTAGGGCAATATATTCTGGCTAATTCCACAGCATCTTTATTTATAATGAAGCGTATCTAAAAGTCAAGATAAATTTTACAGTAAAGTGGGGACAGGAGAAATTTAAAATTGCAAATTGCAAATTTAAAATTTAAAATACTTAGATATGCAAAGAATTTTGCTAATTGTCCTGGATGGACTTGGTATTGGCAAACTGCCAGATGCTGAAGAATATGGAGATAAGGAAAGCAACACGCTCGGAAATATGGCAAATGCAGCAGGGGAGCTGAAACTGCCAAATTTTGAATTACTCGGCCTTGGTTTCTTAGGTGATTTTAAAGGAATTGGAAGGCCTGATAGGCCTGAAGGATGTTATGGAAAAATGGCTGAGGTATCAAAGGGGAAAGACACAACCTCAGGCCACTGGGAAATGATGGGTATTCCTGTTGACACTCCCTTTCCGGTATACATTGACGGATTTCCCTCAGAAATAATCCTTGCATTTGAGGAGGCAACAGGCAGAAAAATAATCGGCAATAAACCTGCTTCAGGTACAGAGATTATAAAAGAGCTCGGTTCAGAACATATGAAGACAGGCAGGCCTATTGTATATACATCTGCTGACAGTGTATTTCAGATTGCAGCCCATGAAGATATAATCCCCCTTGAAGACCTTTACAGTATGTGTGAAACTGCAAGGGGGATACTTCAATACCCACATAATGTAGGCAGGGTTATTGCAAGGCCGTTTATCGGCAGAGAAGGTTCTTTTTCAAGAACACCGCGGAGAAAAGATTACAGCCTCCCCCCTTTCAAAAAAACAGTTCTTGAATATCTTGTAGATGATGGAATGGAGGTAATCAGTATAGGTAAAGTAAAAGACATCTTTGCCGGAAAAGGGTTTACACGGGCTGTCCAGGTATCAGGTAATGACGATTCTCTATCTAAAGCTATTACCGCATTCAAAACCCTTAAAAGGGGGCTTGTTTTTGCAACACTGGTGGACTTTGACACATTATATGGACACAGAAACAACCCGCAGGGTTATGCAAGGGCACTGGAGGATTTTGATAAGAGACTTCCTGAAATATTCGAACTCATTACTGAAAAGGATATATTATTAATCACGGCTGACCACGGCTGTGACCCGACCACTCCAGGCACAGACCACTCAAGAGAATATGTGCCTCTTTTAGTTAAGGGGCCTGCGCTCAAGAAAGGAATAAATCTTGGAATAAGGAAAAGTTTTTCAGACTTAGGCGCAACAATACTTGACTCATTCAGCTTAAAAAAATATGCTAAAGGTCAGCAAATACCAGGAAATAGTTTTTGGGGAGAAATCAACATGTTCCAGGTTAAATAATACGTGGTAAAGTAAGGCCTGAATATTAAAATGGACAAAAATAAGATTATTGACAGGACAAAACTCAGAGACATTATTACAGGGTTTAAAAGCCATGGCAAAAAAACAGTCTTTACCAACGGCTGTTTTGATATCATTCATATAGGCCATATCCGCTATCTCAGGCAGGCAAAAAAGTTAGGAGACATCCTTGCAATAGGCCTGAACACAGATGCTTCAGTATCAAAAATAAAACCGGGCAGACCGGTAATCTCAGAGCAGCAAAGGGCAGAAGTCCTTTCTGCATTAGAAATGGTTGATTACATTACCCTTTTTGACGAAGACACTCCCTATCAGCTTATTAAAGAAATTAAACCGGATATACTTGTAAAGGGAGGAGACTGGAGAAAAGAGGACATTGTCGGCAAAGATATTGTAAATGAGGTACATACTATTCCATTCGTTAAAGGGATATCTGATAGCAAAATAATCAATAAGATCAAGAAATTACAAATTAAAATTTAAAAAAATTACCTGAGCATACCTCGTTCATAAACCTGTAATCCATTGTTAGAAACCCTTCTGTGATATAGCCCAATGCCCTATAAAAAGTCCTTTCCTCTACTGCCTTTACCAGGAAACTGCAGAATTGAGGAATCCATTTATTAAGAGATTTTTCCATAAATTCCTTCTGGCAATTAATATATTTCCGAATATTTTTATTATCCTCAGCATCAATTGATTTGCAGATAAGATGAGAAAGTCTTGCCATAAACTCAAACTCCAAGGCAATATGGTCTTCTGGCTCTCTAAAATCCTTTGAGACACTGAGGCCTGTCTCCTTATATAATTTTAGCACGCTGTCTCTCTGCTCCTGCTTAACGAGATGTTCAGGAGAGAGATATACTGACTCAGAAGTTGGGACCGACCTCAATCCTGTTATAAAAAGATAGGCAAAATCCCGGGCCAAATTAAGAAGAAGTTCTTTTTTGTCTTCATAATTGAGCCCTGTTAGTTTGTTTACAAATTCCCTCAGGAGCTTACCGCCCTTTTTCAGTTTTTCAGTATCAGATTGAAAAGCTATATCTTCAATATAAGGC
This sequence comes from Thermodesulfovibrionia bacterium, assembly GCA_036446195.1. Classification (GTDB taxonomy): domain Bacteria; phylum Nitrospirota; class Thermodesulfovibrionia; order UBA6902; family BMS3Bbin08; genus JAZFSN01. The sequence continues at coordinate 6,268 of JAZFSN010000219.1, forward strand.
ATCAGGGAGATTAACATCTCCAGATATTCTTCATTAACCTCTGTTTTATAACTGCGGGCCAGGAAATTGTAGAAAACCTCCCTGCCGGCATTGATGTTCCTGAACTCCTTCACATCAACTGCTTTATTGCTATATACCACTTATCATTCTTCCTTCCTGGTTCTTTCAATCTGCATTCTATCCTGTGCACATCAGTCTTAAAAGCAGACGTCTCGGTATTGGAGGATTCACTGCCTTTAGGCAGGGAATCTGATAGCTAATCACTACTTTACCTCAGGTTTGCCAGGGGTTTTGGGTTTAAAAAAAATCGCCGGAAATGTATAACCCGTTAATAATGGTTTACCTGACGGATCTCTCCCTGAATCAGGAAATCCATGAACTGCTTCTGCCGCATCCGGATACCTTGCCGTTATTTCATTTATCGGCCCTGCATCGAGTGCCCTCTGAGGACATGAATCTACGCATACAGGCTTTTTTCCTGTCTTCCACCTGTCCAGGCAAAATGTGCACTTCTGCATGGGATGAGGAACCTGCCAGCTCGGGTCCTTTACCGGTTCGCTTTTATTATCTCCAAACTGGGGCGCTCCAAAAGGACACTTCGCAAGACATGCCCTTATGTTCCGACACCTCGACCTGTCCACTAACACTATACCGTCTTCATCCCGCTTATATATGGCATTAACAGGGCAGACTTTCACACACACGGGATTTTTACAGTGATTGCAGGATAATACTAAATTTAAAACAGACACTTTAGGGAATTCCCCATTCTCTTTAACTGTTAATCTTCTCCACCGCGCAGGTCCTGGCTTTACATCATTCCAGTCCTTACATGCCACAACACAGGTGTTACACCCCTGACATCTTGATTGATCAAAATACCATGCTAATTGCATAATTATGTAACCATTTATAGTTTTTATACCTTGACAATTTCAACCAGAAGGGTCATCTGGCAACTGCCGTGAGCTATTCTGCTCGGTCTTTCATTTGTGAGGGTATTTGCACAGCCACCTGCATCAACACCGTCTGTATCAGTTTCATACCATGAACCCTGATGAAGGATAATAACCCCGGGCATTACCCTGTGTGTGACATGTGCGCTGGCATATACTGCGCCCCTGCCGTTATAGACTTTTACCTTATCCCTGTGACTGATTCCGCGATTCCGGGCATCTGATGCATTAATCCAGACCTGTTCCAGTCCATTACCGCCAAAAGGCACTGTTGGATTTACCCCGTATGTATCTGCATCATGGGCCGGATTACCGTCAGAACCAAACCTGTATAACTCCCTTAAATAAGGGTTATTGTTGTGTGTAGAGTTAGCCCTGGATCTACTGCGAGAGGTTAAGCCCTGTAATGGATATTGTGCTGTCAGGGGATCATCCCGGCCCTCCCATGATGGGAAATACATGGGGATGGGATACACAATGGGGTCTCCGGTACCATCATCATTAATATGTCCTGTTCCCCTGTTTTCATATTCCTTTACCATGGCCTGGGAATAGACCTCTAACTTGCCTGAAGCAGTGACAAACCTGTGTTTAGCGTCGATGTCTCCATTATCTCTGATATCTTTACCTTGAACAAGTGGAGGCTTACCTAAATTAAATGTATACACACCCCTTTTCTTAAGCTCCTCATAGGATATTGGTTCACCTGTTGCTTTCCACATTTTTCTCAGCCAGTCATCTTCTGTCTTCCCTTCTGTAAAACCACCCATTAAGCCAAGCTTAAATGCTAATAATTTAAGGTAGTCATAGACTGTTTTCACCGCACCTCGGGATTGAAAAAAGCCAAGCTGACTTGTAGATAATGTCATGGAATTGTTAATTGCCCTTGTTCCATCAGGTGGTTTATCCAAACCCAGTTTATATGATAATAATGTCAAAAATTCATAGATTGTCTTTGTCTCGCCAGGAGGTTCAACAGCCTTATTTGCATAGATTACCGAATTACCAATTGCCCATTTGCTAAATAAATCATTCTGTTCCCAGTTCATAGTTCCCGGCAGAATGATATCAGCATATCTTGCTGTCGGGGTCATAAAGTTATCCATAACTACTATAAACTCTATCTTTGATTTATCTTTCAGCAATACCTTTGTTTTATTGCAATCCATGTGTTGATTGAGTATATTCCCTGCCAGATTGAACATGAACTTTATGCCATGCTCCAATGCATTAACCTCGCCATCACCCCATTCTGAATTCCCGGGGTTTGCTGCCGCATCACTCCATGCCATAGCACGGATCTTCTTTTTAACAGGATTTGGCACGTGTGTGTAATTGCCAAGCGTTATCTCTTTACTCCTGAGACCATAACCACTGCCTAAAACCCCCCAATTACCAGTAATAGCAACAAGTGCAGTTATCATAAATACATTTTGTTCACCTTCTGCCTGCCTCGATATCCCCAAACTGGTCATTGTAAAGGCCGGCTTCATTGTATCAGCATACTCTCTGGCAAGTTGCACTATTGTTGAAGCATTTACACCTGTAATAGCTTCTGCCCACGCAGGGGTCTTTGCTACATTACCAAAATGTTTTACAGGATAAGTGGATGTTCCGAGTATATAGTCTTTCAATGATTTACCAACAGGCACATCTTTGTCTCCACCTTCAGCATCTGAATAGAAACCATGGACAAAGGTATTAATGAAATCCTTACCAAGGAGATTCTCTTCTAACATAACATAGGCCATGGCAAGCATCATTGCGGTGTCAGTCCCGGGATATATGGGTATCCACTGGTCGGCAAGGGTTGCACATGTATCATTCATATACGGGCCTATATACACAATCCTGGCTCCTGCTTCCTTTGCCTGTGTCATGTACCACATGGTGTTTGTCCCAAAGATTGACTCTGAAAAATGTGCACCCCACAAAACAATAAGCCTGGAATAAACCAGCGCGTCCGGCGTGGTTTTAAGGGACTTATGTCCTGTAAATCCTCCTATATAGTCTTTCTGGTGTGAGCTATAGAGACCCTTGAAGTTCAGGCGACCACCATACCTGTGCAAGAGATTCCATACAGCTCCGTAAAAACTGTTGTGCAGTCTGCCTGCTGCACCGGAACAGTACTGGTTGTAAATCGCCTCGTTTCCATAAGTGCTTTTGACCCTTTCAAGCTCACTCGCAATTGTATTAAGGGCTTCGTCCCAGCTAATCTTCACAAACCCTGTGAGGTCCCCCCTCTGCTTTGTCTGCTTCATGGGATACAGCAGTCTTCCCGGATGATAGAGCCTTTCACGATATGATCTGCATCTCAGGCATGCCCTTAGTTGCGGATCATTGCCTTCTAATACTTTTTTATCGCGCCTCTCATCTGTGACAAACTTCCTTATTACCCCGTTTTTTACATACGCCTTTGTTACACATCTTCCTCCGCAGCTGTGAGGGGCAGCCCCTGGAATTACAGTACCTGTGGTATCCTGTACATCAAATTCCCCCAATTCTGTCTCTGTAAGAGACTGCGGCACTTTATCTCCGTCGCATCCATAAATTGCAGCTGCTGCACTCATCGCCATAAGGCCCTTCAGAAACTTTCTCCTGCTTAGGTCCGTCTTTAAAATAGTTTCTGCCAGCTCTTTCAGTTCATTCAGTTCACTATTCATTTTTCTACGTTTCCTCTTTTAGATATAACTCCTGGAATTGCGAAATATATGACAAATTTTTATCTAACATATCTGCAAAAAATGTAGGCTCCTGTTATACTTTTAAATTAGTTGGAAAACAAAAGAAAGAAAACGTTCTTATAAAAATGATACCATCGGGCAAAAAATGTCGCAAGTCGTATAAGGGAATCGCATTGAACTTATTGTCTTTAGATGTACATGGTGATATACTTATTGCTGGTGCCGTTACAACTTGATGTGCCAGGATTAAACAGGCTGTTGAAAAAGTCTTTTCTTCCAGTAATAATGTCATACCCGCGAAAGCGGGTATCCAGTAACATACTGAAAAGACTGGATTCCCGTTGGAATTTATCCCGTACTTGATACGGGACGGGAATGACGGCAAAAGGTTTAAAACCATATTTAAAGGAGTTTTTCAACAGCCTGTTAATGAACAACACCCTGATAAGAGTAATTTTAGATAAAATACTAAATTTTTATTTTTAGACATTTATTTTTTTATCCGTGTCACTCGACCTCTCCATTTTTAACAAAGCACTTAATGTCTTTAACGACAGAAAAATAAGGTCGTTTACTTCACTTTCAGGCTCATCAAAGGCATTGCTCTTTTCCATATTCAAAGGACCATGTTTGCTTCTATGCAGCTCTGAAGATTCAGCGAATGAATTTTATGCAGATACAGCCTTCTGGTCAGAAGCTCTCGGTGTTGAAAAGCCAGTGCTAATCCAGCCTAAAGAAGAGCCCTTGCGCCTGAAAAACCTCAAAAGTCTTTACAATCATGACAATGCCAAATTTATCGCCTCTGTTGAGGCTGCCTTATCCCCGATATGGCACAGAGATAAATTCCCGTTGTTAAGGCTGCAGAATAACTCTACTGCCGGCAGGGATTCTGTTATAGAAACCCTCAAAGGTTACGGCTATATATCTGTCCCGCTGGTCTCACAGCAGGGGGAGATAAGTATAAGAGGCGGTATATTGGATGTATTTCCGTCTGAAGAAGAATTCCCGGTCAGGATAGAATTTTTCGGTGATGAGATTGAGTCTTTAAGGTTTTTTAATACTGATACCCAGAGGACTATTAATGAATTAAAAGAAATATCTATCGGCCCTGCCGCAGAACCAGGGGAAGGACCAGGTCTTATTGATGTTTTGGAAAACAGCAAAATTATATTAAACGAGCCCGATGATATTAAAAGACGACATCCGGACATAGTCCCAATACTTCAAGGTAAAAATACTTTTAATTTTACATCGCTTCCTTTAAAGGAAGAGGGATTTGATTTTAATATCAGGGGAATCGGGGGATTAGGCCTTTTACGCGAAGAGCGGGGGAACATAGAAGACTTTGTAAAGAGGGTAAAAAAGATTAGAAAACAATTTTTCCTGCTAATGGTCTGTTCTTCAGAAGGACAGGCAAAGAGGCTGAAAGAGCTATTTCTTGAAGATGATTTAGAGGTGCCGATTCTTAAGAACAACCTTGCCATTCAGCATACAGGCAGTCCTGTAATTACCACTGGTCAGGCAGGCAGGGGATTTATTTATGACAACAGCATAATACTTACCGAGAGGGAAATCTTTGGAAAAAAACCAGCCTTCAGATCCATAAAAAAATCAAGGGTATCAAAGCTTATTTCTTCAATTGAGGATTTCAGGGAAGGCGATTATCTGGTCCACACCGGTCATGGCATAGGTAAATTCCTCGGTCTCAGAAAGCAGACAATAGAAGATCATAAATATGACTTCATAGTTATAGAGTATCTTGGCGGTGACAGGCTCCATGTGCCTCTCGAACATATCAACCTTGTTCAAAAATACAATGCACCAGAAGGCGCTATGCCCAGAATGGACAAACTCGGTGGAAAGACCTGGCAAAAGACAAGGCGTAAGGTTAAACAGAATATAAGGCTCATGGCAGAAAAACTCCTGGCCCTTTATGCCAGGCGAACTACAGCGCCGGGCCATGCATTCTCAGGCGATACAGAACTACATAAAGAATTTGACGGGTTTTTCCTTTATGAAGAAACTCCTGACCAGCTGACCTCTGTTAACGAGATAAAACGAGATATGGAGAGTTCAACTCCTATGGACAGACTTTTATGCGGAGACGTTGGATACGGTAAAACAGAGGTAGTTATGAGGGCATGTTTCAAGGCAGTTTATGATTCAAGGCAGGCCGTAATCCTCGTTCCCACAACAATACTTGCAGAACAGCATTATGATACTTTTACCTCAAGGTTTTCAGCCTTTCCAATAAAGATTGATTTTCTCAGCAGATTTAAAAGCAGGGCAGAGCAAAAACAAACCCTCAAGGCGCTTGCAAACGGAGACATAGATATAATTATAGGCACACACAGGCTTTTAGCCAAAGATGTAATTTTTTACAGGCCGGGACTTCTGGTTATAGACGAAGAGCACAAATTCGGAGTAAAACACAAGGAGAAAATAAAGGCACTTGCAACCAATGTTGATATCCTTACCCTTTCTGCAACACCGATCCCAAGAACACTTCACATGGCGCTGTCAGGCATAAGGGCAATGAGCGTAATAGAGACCCCGCCCGAAGACAGGCTTGCGGTCAAGAGCTCTGTGGCAAGATTTAATCCTGAGATAATTAAAAATGCCCTGCAGAAAGAACTGGACAGGGACGGACAGGCCTTCTTTGTCCATAACCGCATTAAGGACATCCATCGTATGGCAGACTTCCTCAGAGAACTTCTCCCTCAGGGCAAAATTGCTGTTGCCCATGGACAGATGAAAGCAAAAGAGCTCGAACAGATTATGAGGTCTTTTTTCAAAAAGCAAATAAATATTCTTGTCTCAACGGCAATCATAAGTTCAGGCCTTGATATACCGACCGCCAACACAATAATTGTTAACCGTGCTGATAAGTTCGGGCTTGCGGATCTGTATCAATTAAGAGGGCGGGTGGGCCGCTCTAATATCAGGGCATATTCCTATTTTATCATTCCCGGAGAAGACACAATTACTGAGGGGGCAAGGAAAAAACTCCAGGCAATTCAGGAACTGAGCTATCTTGGAGCAGGCTTCCGGCTCGCACTAAGAGACCTTAAAATAAGAGGCGCAGGGAACCTGCTCGGCCCTGAGCAATCAGGCCACATAGAGGCAGTTGGTTTTGACCTTTATGTGCAAATGCTTGAGCAGGCTGTTGCCGAACTCAAGGGAGAAAAAGTTGCGCCTAAAATTGAGCCTGTCCTTGACCTCAGAATAACTGCGATCATTTCTGAAAATTACATTGAAAACCCTGACCTTAGATTAAGCATCTACAGAAAGATTGCCTCTGCAAAAAACAGAGGCAATCTTGGAGAGTTGATTGAAGAGCTCAAGGATAGATTTGGAGCACCACCTGAAGAGACATCAAGGCTTATTGAGATAATGGAGCTTAAATTAATGGCAAAAAAACTTGCTGTTACCAATATACAGAATATCAGCGGCAGGATAAAGGTTCTCTTTGCCCCTGAAACGGAGGTAACACTCCAAAAAATTCTATCGATTTATAAAAACAGGAGCAAATACCTCAAATTTCTCCCGGAGTGTGGTATTGAAATAGACCTGAGAGGCAAACCCTGGAATGAAGTTTACAGGGAATTAAAGGTGATTATGGAGGAGATTGGAAGTATGCAGTCCTGATAAAATAGATTAACCTAAAAACTACAATTAACCACAGAGAATTTTGTTATTCGTTACCTGCCTGAGGCGAATAAATGCATTATTTGGGTTAAAGGGGCAGGGCATCTATAGTCTCGTTGCCCATATCTAAAAAAACCTTATTTGTGTCAGGTTTTTTGCAATACTCCGAAGACAACACACTCCAAATCTGTATAGCGCATGGATTAAAAAACAGAGAAGTGATACAATATGGGGTCTTTAAAAGCTATAAAAAATCTGTTTCAGGTTTTTGCCGGTAAACAGCAGTGCTGATATCAAGGTAAAATATTATTCTATCAATTTTTTTGATGTGAATGACCTTCTTTGTTGACAAGCAATGCCTGATGGATAAAAAAAAAATACGAGCAAAACACTTTAGCTTCAAAGAACTGCGATTTTCCATTGCCTACATGGTTCTCTGGTCGCTTCTTACAGTAGCTTTTTTTACTTATCTGGCCATAGAACTCGGTGAAAAAGTAGAAAACAGGCCTTTATATTTTATATTAGTCCTTGCCGGATATGCAAGTATTGTTATTTTTCTAACCCTGATTTTCACACATCGTCTTATAGGCCCGTTTGAAAGGCTAAAGGTAGAATTAAAAATTATACTTTCAGGTGAATATCACAGACGATTATGCACAAGAACCAAAGACGATTTATATATCAGCTCTTTTATTTTAGAAGTCAATAAACTGATTGATCACCTTGAAAAAATGTATAATTGTAACGAAGGATTCCGTAAAAAAATTGATTCCGATTTATCAAATATACATTCCATCCTTGAGAAAAAAGAGACTTCAAAGGAAGAACTGAGAGAGGCAATCATCTCATCTCTTAAAAAGGTTGAGGGTTTAGTAAATGATAATCAAGGCGACAGACAGTGAATAATTATACCAAAGGTAAGGATATGAGTAGTTTTAAGAATCGTATTATTCGCGCTGCCAAGTTAGATGTTCATCTGTATGAAGAAGTTGAGGCTGACAGGGGAGCAACTATGCAGGCCCTGGGAGTAGTTGTTCTCTCAGGTATAGCCGTTGGCATAGGAAGCATTACAAGGGTAGGGATTCCAGGTATTTTAGTAGGAACTGTTATGGCTATTACCGTGTGGTTTATCTGGTCCTACCTTATTTATCTTATCGGCACAAAACTCCTTCCCGAGCCCCAGACCAAAGCTAATTATGGCGAATTATTGCGCACTATAGGCTTTGCAAACTCCCCGGGCCTGATTCGTATATTCGGCATCATTCCCGGGCTGGCAGTAGTAGCTTTTTTAGTTGCCATGTTCTGGTATCTGATTGCAACAGTGTTTGCTGTCCGGCAGGCGCTTGATTATAAAAGCACCATACGCGCTATAGCGGTCTGTGTTATTGGCTGGATTATCCAAATTTTATTAATGCGTTTAATATTTTCTTTTTTGGGTTCACCCTCGAACCTGCCTGAGGGTTTCTAATTCCTGTTTTCACCTCGGGGTTTTCCGCCGTTATCGCCTTCCTCTTCCCCCTCTTTTTCAATAACCCTGCCAATGCTTACAACCTTAGCATCATCAGCAAGACGTATAAGTCTGACTCCCTGTGTGCTTCTGCCAATGATGGAGATATTGGACACTTTCATGCGGATTAATTTCCCACTGCCTGCAATAATTATGATTTCATCATCATTAGTTACCTGAAGCACTCCAACAACCCTGCCATTTTTGGGTGTTATTCTTAAAGTGAATATTCCCTTTCCCCCTCTGCTCTGAACTCGATATTCTCTTAATTTTGTCCTCTTTCCGAAACCTTTTTCTGTTATTGTTAAAAGGGTTGTATTCTCATCAAGTACATCTACTGAAACGACTTCATCGTC
>JAZFSN010000220.1:0-2659 GCA_036446195.1 Thermodesulfovibrionia bacterium
AAATTCCGGATTACTTTGTGCCGCCGCCGCCTTTTTCCGAGGGCATCTTTCCATGCTCCGAATGTCATGCTGATATGGAAGTAAATACAGTCCGCAGAGAATTAGAGTTTCACACTGAAATAAAACTTAAACATGCGGAAGAGCAGAGATGGTGTCTTGACTGCCACAACCCTGATGAAAGGGATAAACTGAGGCTGGCAAGTGGAAAGCTGATTTCATTCAGGGAATCATATTATCTATGCGGTCAGTGTCATGGAACAATTTTTCGTGACTGGAAGGCAGGAGTACACGGCAAGAGAACAGGGATGTGGAATGGGAAAAAACAGTACCGTCTCTGTGTTCATTGCCATAACCCTCATCAACCGCGTTTTAAGCCGATAAAGCCTTTACCGCCTCCGTTAAGGCCGGAAGACATTAAACCCAGAGACCTGGCACCGAGCCAGGTGCCCTTAAATCCATTAGACAGTATTCTTGAATAAAACATGTCAGAGAGTAGAAAGCAAAATATCGTATCTAAAATAGTTAATAGACGGGCTTTCCTCAAAGGGACTGCTCTGGGGCTAGCTTCCCTGGCAATACCCATCGGTACATCGGATGCATCTATATGGGAGTCCTTTTTTCAGAAACGTTTCCGTGAAATGAACGAAGACGAAATACGGTCAACCATAATACGTCTTGAAAAGGAATATAAAAGAAAATATAAGACTCATTTTAATATAAAGACTACAAAACCTCTGCCCGGTGTGGTATACGGCTACGGACTGGATATATCAAAGTGTATTGGATGTAGAAGGTGTGTTTATGCATGTGTAAAAGAGAATAATCAGTCCAGAGAACCTCAGATACACTGGATAACGGTTTTGCGATTTAAAAAAGGGGTAAAATGGGTTAGTGTACTTGAGGAGGCAGAAAAATACTATTATCCGGAAAAAGTCCCTGAGAAAGGATATTTCTATATGCCTGTTCAATGTCAGCAATGTGATAATTCTCCTTGTGAAAGAGTATGTCCAGCAAAGGCAACATACAGAGACCGGGATGGTATAGTGGTAATTGATTACAACTGGTGTATTGGCTGCAGATATTGCATGGCAGCCTGTCCGTACGGTGCAAGACACTTTAACTGGGGAGAACCAAGAATACCCAAAGACGAATTGAATACCGAGGTGCACTATTCCGGCAACCGTCCCAGATATAGAGGCATTGTGGAAAAATGCACTTTTTGTATCCAGAGAGTAAGAGAGACCCCTGGGAGATATCCTGCATGTGTTGAGATTTGCCCGGTTGGAGCCAGAAAGTTCGGCAATCTGCTGGACCCAAAAAGCGAAATTCGTTACTGCATTGAAAATAAAAGGGTATTCCGTCTTAAAGAGGACCTGAATACATCACCAAAATTTTACTATTTTTTTTCAACATAGTTTGCTGCAGGAGGAAGGAATATGGTACATCCGTTACTGTTAATAAAAAATATTTCCATATCACTCATGACCATTACAAAAGGGAAAAAATTATTCTATGGATGGATTGCCTTTCTGTCATTCTTCATTTTATTAGGTATTGTATCCTATATAAAACAGCTTAATCATGGATTAATACTTACTGCCATGAGAGATCAGGTATCATGGGGTTTATATATATCTAATTTTACATTCCTTGTCGGAGTGGCAGCAGCAGCCGTGCTTCTTGTGATACCTGCCTATCTCTATCACTTCAAACCCATTAAAGAGATTGTCCTCTTTGGTGAAATGTTTGCTATAACAGCTATTATTATGTGCCTGCTTTTCATAACAACTGATCTGGGCAGGCCTGAAAGGGCGTGGCATTTAATACCTGTTATCGGTACAATGAATTTTCCTTCTTCGCTTCTTGGTTGGGATGTGATGGTTTTAAACGGATACCTTGCCCTTAATTGCTTTGTTGTGTTCTATATGCTGTATAAGCTTTATATGGGCAAGGAATATAAAATGTCGGTTGTATGGCCACTTGTAATTATATCAATACCATTGGCAATCAGCATCCATACTGTTACAGCCTTTCTTTATAACGGGCTCTCTTCCCGGACGTTCTGGAATGCATCGATACTTGCGCCGAGATTTATTGCCTCGGCACTTTGCTCCGGCCCTGCCATGATGATAATAATCTTTCAGATTGTAAGGAAGGTCTCAAAGGTTGAGATAGCAGACTCCGCACTTTTCAAGATCGCTGAATTAATTGCCTATGCAATGGGGATAAATCTGTTTTTACTGGGCGCTGAATTTTTCAAAGAGTTTTATTCACAAAGCATCCATCTTGCACCTATGAAATACCTTTATTTTGGTTTAAATGGCCACTCAAATCTGGTTATATGGATGTGGCTTGCCATGATATGTAACATAACGGCTTTTATCCTCTTTTTGAGACCCCAAACCAGAGAGAATTTATTCTCCCTGAATCTGGCATGTGGTTTAATAATCACAGGGGTCTATATAGAGAAGGGGATGGGATTAATTATCCCCGGATTTATACCGGGCGTTTTGGGTGAAATTTATGAATATGTTCCCACCTCAATTGAAAAAAGTATCACAATAGGTATATGGGCCTTCGGGGCGCTGTTTTTTACCTTGTTTCTGAAATTTGCCCTTCCAATCTATACAGGAGAGTTAAGATTTAAATCTCCTGATTC
>JAZFSN010000221.1:0-3692 GCA_036446195.1 Thermodesulfovibrionia bacterium
ATATTTTTTTTTGTTGTCAAGACGGTTTATGGAAATTTTTGAAAACCAGTCTTGTAATAAAGTAAAAAAAAAGATCGCCCCGATTAAATACATCTGTAAAATCAAAGACAAATTTGTATAATTAAGAAGTTTTTTAAAGGAAGCCCTATGCTGAAAAAGACAGATATAGCCTTGGCTCTGATATCCGGAATTCTTCTTGTTTTAGGATTCCCGCCGTTTGACTTCTATCCTCTTGCCTGGATTGCCCTTATCCCTCTTTTTGTATCCCTCATGGAAAAAAGAGCTAAAGCATCTTTTTATCTCGGTATGCTGACAGGTTTTGTATATTTTACCGGAACAGTCTATTGGATATTCAACTCAATATATTTTTACGGCAATATTCCTGCTTTTTTAAGCCTGTTGATACTCATAGCCCTGTGCCTGTATCTTGGGGCATATGTCGGGGTTTTTTCAGTGCTTTTAAACTTCCTGTCCAGAAACTCAAGGCTTCCCGTGCTTTTTATTGCCCCGGTTTTGTGGGTTACGCTTGAATTTTTACGTACTTATGCATTAACCGGGTTTCCCTGGAGTGTTTTGGGATATTCCCAGTACAAATTTCTGACACTTATTCAAATATCCGATATCACGGGAATCTACGGTGTTTCTTTCCTTGTGGCGGCTCTTAACGGCGCAATCTTTGATGTGATGGTTTATTGGCCGAAAAGATTAAGCAGGATGCCCCTGTATGGCCGCTGGCAGATGACAATCGGGTTAATAATCTTTTCATTAATTGTCACGATGTCTTTATTTTATGGGATGTGGAGACTGGAAACTGTTGAGAAAGGGCAGAAGATGCGTGTGAGCGTGATTCAGGGTAACTTTGAACAGGAAAAAAAATGGGATATCAAATTCAAGCGACAGATAATAGACACCTATAAGGAACATACATTAAAAGCCTCTCTGGATAATTCTGAACTTATTGTGTGGCCTGAAACTTCAATACCGTTTATCTTTGGTCGTGATAAAGCTCTTACTGCTGAAATCAAGGAGTTTCAAAAAACGCTGAACAGCTATCTGCTTTTCGGAGGCGTAGTTGTTAAAGATAAAAAAGACGATAAATACCAGATTTCAAACAGCGCCATATTAATGTCCCCTGATGGAGAGGTATTGTCCGTATACGATAAAATGCATCTGGTTCCCTACGGGGAATATGTTCCTTTGAGAAAGATTTTCCCCTTTATTGGAAAATTGGTTGTGGGAATCGGCGACTTCATACAGGGGAAAGAATATACTGTTATGGATATGCCCGGCGCCAGGGTCAGCAGTCTCATCTGTTATGAAATCATTTTCCCGGGGCTTGTCAGGAAATTTGCAGATAAGGGCGCTAATCTCTTTGTGACTATTACAAATGATGCATGGTTTGGCAGAACCTCTGCTCCGTATCAGCATTTTTCCATGGCTGTATTCAGGGCAGTAGAAAACAGGATACCCGTGATAAGGGCTGCTAACACGGGCATTTCAGGTTTTATTGATGCCAAGGGAAGGATACAAAAGAAAAGCGGTATTTTTGTTGAAGCAGTATTAACTGAAAATATTACACTTGAATCTTTTAAGAAAAGTTTTTATTCAAGGTATGGAGACCTTTTTGCATTTTTGTGTATAATTAGTTCTGTATTGCTGATAGCTAATAATATTTATCCCAAAAAGAGGAATATCCCATAGTGCTTTTTTCTTGAGGCTTAGAGGAGGTAATAGAAATGATTAACCGTAGTGAATTAAAAGATAAATTAGAAGAGGTTAATTCTAAAGTTTATACACTCAGGAGGTATCTTTGATGTCAAGTCTCTGAAGAGCCGTCTTGAGACTGTACAAAAAAAACTCTTGGCCGAAAACCTGTGGGACTTCCCTGCAAAAGCCCAGGAATTACTTAAAGAACAATCCAGCCTTGAAAACAGCCTTCAGTCTTTTGTTGCCGTGGAAAAAAAACTCGATGACACTCTCATGCTCCTTGAGCTTTCAAAGGAGGAAGGAGGGGAAGGGTTTTTGGAAGAGGTTCAGGAAAATATAAGGAGTCTTTTATCCGAGCTTGAGGACATAGAAGCAAAAAATATTCTTTCAGCAGAACATGACATCAGCAACGCCATAATGACCATTAATCCCGGAGCAGGCGGCATAGAAAGCCAGGACTGGGCGCAGATTTTAATGAGGATGTATCTAAGATGGGCCGAGCGGAAAGGATTTAAGTTGGAAATAGCAGAACTCCTGCCGGGCGAGGAAGCGGGCATTAAAAGCGCTACATTCACTGTTACAGGCAATTATGCATACGGCTATCTTAAGGGAGAAGCAGGAGTTCACAGGTTGATAAGGATTTCACCGTTTGACGCCAATAAAAAACGTCATACGTCATTTGCCGCTATACTCGTTTATCCTGAGATCGGTGAAGATATTGAGGTTGAATTAAAAGAGGACGACATAAGAATAGATACCTTCAGGGCATCTGGTGCAGGAGGACAGCATGTAAACAAGACCTCTTCTGCAGTAAGAATTACACATTTGCCCACAGGGACTGTTGTTGTCTGTCAGAATGACAGATCCCAGCATAAAAACAAGGCAGCCGCTTTAAAGATACTCAGGGCCCGCCTTTATGTTCTGAAGAAAAAAGAACAGGATAAAAAAATGGAGGAGTTTATAGGGGAGAAGAAAGACATAGCATGGGGAAGCCAGATAAGGTCATATACGCTTCAGCCCTATCAGCTTATAAAGGACCACAGGACAGGGATTGAAATAGGCAATGTAAATGCAGTGCTGGACGGCAATTTAGATAAGTTTATTAAGGGATATTTGTTGATGAAAAAAGGTGAGAAGAATTAAAAGCGGGATTCAATCCCGCTTTTAATGTTATTCGTTATAAAAAGGTTTACTGATGAGCCTGTGTCATATGAGATTATTGACAGGCGATTGGGCTTGATGCTGTATGGCTCACTCCCCTATCTTCTCAGCCTCGTCAATAAGCATCACGGGTATGTCATCTTTTATGTGATAGAGCAGTTTGCACTTATCGCAGATAAGCCCGTTTTGAGATTCATTTAACCTGATGTCCCCTTTGCACTTGGGGCATGCGAGTATGTCAAGCAGTTCTTTACTGATGGTCATGTTTCCCTCCTGGTCTAATCTACATTAGCCCTGATTACTCCGATTACTTTTATCTAAACAAACTTATCTGTGTAATCCATGTCATTTAATCTGTGAAATCAGGTAGTTTAGACAAGCTTTAACTTCTTTCTGTTTAAACTACCAGGTTATTGTAACTGTAAGTGTATCACTATAAGGCCCTGCTGGAATGTCCTGGCTTGGTGGTATCCTGCCGTAGACAGTTCTGGTTCTAGGGCGATTTGGCGGTACAAAGAAAATAAAACCGAATCCTGTTGCCCCTGTTCCATCGCCCCAGATAGTTGTACGCGAAGCATTTGTGTAAACATTGTAGTTTAACAAATCAATTCCCGTTAAATGTTGCATCTGCCTTGGATTAAAAAGTCCAGAGTTGGGACTTGTACCAATAGTTATGAATATAAAGAAACTAATGCTATCACATCTAACAGTGACAGTGCTTGTAGAATTTAAGGGTGCTGGTGAAAAGACATCATAGCTGCCAAAATTCATGGATGTAGCATTAACTGAACAGGCTGCTTCAGAATTTACTGTCCCAAAAAAGA
>JAZFSN010000222.1:0-6072 GCA_036446195.1 Thermodesulfovibrionia bacterium
ATATCAGCTATTGCGACATTTGCACCTTCTTTTGCCATTCCGGCAGCAATTGATTTACCAATTCCCTGAGCACCGCCTGTAATAATTGCGTTCTTGTTTTTAAGCCGCATAATTTCTCAACCCAAATAAATTAACTTTACCACGTTAGAAAATCCTACCTTAACTTTCTAACGGGGTTTTCAGAATTAAATGTACCTCCCCGCAGCAAGCTGCGGGGTATCTTAAATATTAAACTACAATACGCCTGTCATTCATGCGCCTGCCTACCGGACAGGCAGGCCTGCCTGCGGTAGGCAGGGAAGCAGGAATCCAGAAGTATGAATTTATAGCCTGACCTTTCTGGATTCCGCATCAAGTGCGGAATGACGTAAGGAAACCCTGTAGCAAGCTACAGGGAATATCAAGTTTAAAGCCTGCATATTATATAATTTCATCTGCAATAAGGCAACAGGCCTTTTTGCTCTATGTCAAGCCAATTTAGAAATGGCCTGTTTTATGTTATTGCCTAAACGTAGTTGTCATTCCCGCTTTTTTTCTGTCATTCTCCCGATGCTTCGGGATTCGGAATCATTCCTTACGATTCTCGAAGCGAGTCTTCGCGTAGAGTCGCTCCGACCTGACAAGCCTGCCTGCCGGCAGGCAGGCCCCGTACCATGGCGGTACAGGGGGACATTCATCCTTCGCAGTGCTACGGAGAACGGAAGCCAGTATGACAGATCTTGTGTTTTTGTGTTTTATTGAAATTCCATAAAAAAAGTTGAGTACTAACAGGATTCAGACGGCTTTGGCGCCAGCTTTTCTAAACCTTTTCTGTTTTTAACTGTCTACATACCTAAAAACTTTGTTAAAGGAAAACATTGTGAATCGTTGATATTAAATAGCTTTATCTGATATAATTTTAATATTAGAGTGAAATAAATGTTTAAAATTAAAATAGTTGGTACTATTGTCTTTATTTTTTTATTTTCTGCTACAGGATTTTCAGTCGAAACCAATAACACCTCAAGGCTTAGTGGTGTTATAGAATTGAAATTACTGGCAATGGGGGAACAGCCTATCGGAGAAAGGCCTGTTGCTGAACCTCCAGAAGAAGATCTGGGTGATGAACGTCCGGCCAAAGAATCCTTGGTCCTGCCATTAATTGAGAAACCTGTTGCTGAACCTTTTATTAAAGAACCCATAGTCAAACCATCAAATGAAAATTCCGATGTTGAATCTCCAATGGAAGAATCTTTAATAGCTGATGAACCAATAATTGAAGAAAGACCAATTTCAAGGCGTGCGCCTTCGCCAATTATACCGCCAGGCCCGGGAAAGATTGATGTTTCTTTTCCCAAATCAAACTCAGAGAATTATATAATTTTAAATTTTGATAATGCAGCTTTAAGAGATGTAATTGCGACCATTAGTTCGATTACAGGAGAGAATTTTATTTTAAGCCCGGGGGTAGATGCGAGGATTACTATTCATTCTGCAGGAAAAATCCCTATCAGTGAAACACTAAACGTCTTTGAATCTGTTCTTGAGGTAAATAACATTGGTCTTGTAAAATCAGGACGTTTCTATAAAATAGTCCCAGGTTCTATTATTAAAAAAAACCCGCTTGAAATTCAAAAGGGAAAAAAAATTGCAGCCATTCCATATGGGGATAGATTTATAACGCAGATTGTTGAGGTAGAATATGTTCCTGCCGCCGAGATAAGCAAAGTTCTTTCTCCTATGCTTTCCCGATTCGGAAGTATAATCCCTAATCCTAGAAATAATCTGCTGATAATCAATGACACTGCATCCAATATAAAACGTCTTTTGGAAGTGCTTAATGAAATTGACGTAAACATTTTTGAGAATACAAGGATGGGGTTTTTTCAGCCGAAATTCTCTGATGTAAAGAACCTTTCAAAAGAAATTAAAGAAATACTTAGTGGCTTAAACCTCGTAAATCAGGGCGTTGTGGTAGTGCCCATTGAAAGGATTAATAGCTTGGTAGTCTTTAGCTCAAGCACCGGCCTTTTAAGGACTGTCGAGAGCTGGATTAAAAAACTTGATGAGGCTGTTACCACAGGTCGGAATATTTTTATTCATCCGGTTCAAAATGTAAAGGCAGAAAGCATCGCAAGTGTTTTAAAATCAATTTATGGAATAGAAGATAGCTCAAAACTGACACTGAAGTCTAAGAAAGTGACTTCATCCTCACCAGCTAAAAAATCTCCCCGCCGTCAAACTCCTAAACAGCCAGAATCTGTCAGCAGAGTGGAAATTGTTGTATTTGAGCCGACAAATTCGCTTGTTATTCTTGCACCGCCTGGCATATTCATGGAAATAAAAACTATTATAAATGAACTCGATCTTTACCCGCTTGAGGTTCTTATCGAAGTTATAATAGCAGAGGTATCTCTTTCAGACTCAGACCAGTTTGGCATTCAGTGGTCAGTTCTTAATGCTGGTCTTGCTGTAGGCGATGATGATTTTTCTGAACTTGTTCAGAGCCGTTCCAGAGATGCCCCCTCTTATACAACACCACTAACCTTAGGTACAGGATCTGCAACTCCTTCTCTGACAGCAAGCGGATTTTCTTATCTTCTATTTAAGCCTGAAAGGCTCCTTGCCATGCTTCACGCACTTTCAAGCAGAGGAAAAGTAAATATTCTATCCAGCCCCCGGCTTCTTGTTAGAAACCATGAGGAAGCGAGTATCGAGGTTGGCTCTGATATTCCTACAGCTACAAGCTCAACTCAGACTGCTGTAACAACAACAGCGACATTAACACAAAATATAGAGTATAAGACAGTCGGTATAAAATTAAAGATAACACCTTCCATAAATGATGAAAGAACAGTTGTCCTTGATATCGAGCAGGAGGTGTCTGACCAGTTGCCAAATGTTACAGTTGGACAAGAAGGGTTTTCATATCCTGCATTCTCTACCAGAAAAACAAAAACCTCTATTGTTGTGCCTGATAAACAGACTATAGTCATAGGTGGTATAATAAAAGAGAAAAAAGATAAGAATTATCAGGGGATACCTATCTTAAGTTCAATCCCGATTCTCGGAAATCTTTTTCGCTACACAGTAGACCAGAGATCAAAAACAGAATTAATTATATTCCTTACCCCTTATGTAATTGCTACCAGAACTGAAGCAGATATGCTTACAACGGATTTTTTAGGGAAACTCAGGGATATAAAAAAATTTCTTGACACTACGGAAAGCCAGCTTAATATTCCTACCCCTGAAGAAAAAACCCCACCGCAATCCAATGAGCAGTGAAACTGCAAAAATTAAAAAACCAGCCCTTTTAGGTGAAATCCTTATTAGCCGAAAACTGATAACCGCTGAAAAACTTGAAGTGGGGTTGAAGGAACAGTCCACCTTAGACAGCAATGTCAGTTTAGGAAAGATACTTCTGGATCTTGGATTCATATCAGAACAGGATCTTTTTAAGACCTTAAGCTTTCAGCTCGGAATAAAATATCTTGTGTTTTCCGAGTTTCCGAAAATTATACCGGATGATAATTACCCGACTGTAAAGTTCATGAAACAATATAAATTGGTTCCAATTGGCGTGGAAAATGATGCGCTAAAAGTCGCCGTTTCAGACCCGTCTGACAAATTCGCTCTTGATTCGCTACGTGTTTTTTCAGGAAAGTCATTAGAACTGTTTCTAAGTAGCGAGAAGGACATAATGGAGGCAATCGAGCAATATTTCGGCGGCAATGTTCAAATGTCAACCATAATGGAAGGAATGAAAGAGGAGGAAATAGAATCAGATGGGATTGAACTTCAGGAAAACATCCATCACCTGAGGGATATGGCCTTTGAAGCGCCGATCGTAAAATTAGTTAATATGCTCATTACCCGTGCAGTAGAAAGCGGGGCGAGTGACATACATATAGAGCCGTTTGAAAACAACGTTAAAGTCAGATACAGAATTGACGGTGCCCTGAGTGAGCTTGAGCCCCTTCCAAAGCGGATCCAGGCTGCTACTATTTCAAGGGTAAAAATAATGTCAAGGCTCAACATTGCTGAGAGAAGGCTTCCACAGGATGGAAGGATAAGATTAAGGGTTTCCGGCAAAGACATAGACCTTAGAGTATCTACCATGCCAACCATTTATGGTGAAAGTATCGTTATGAGGATTTTGGACAGAACCAGCGCCCTGATTGGTCTCGAACAGCTCGGTTTTCCTGAAGAAACATTGAAGAAATACAAAAACCTTTTAAACACTCCCTATGGAATGATTCTGGTTACAGGGCCTACCGGCAGTGGAAAAACCACAACTCTTTATGCATCTTTAGGCAAACTCAATTCTTACGATAAAAAGATTATTTCAATAGAGGACCCCATAGAATATCAGATTGAAGGAATAAACCAGATTCATGTTAAACCTAATATAGGACTTACGTTTGCAAATGGTCTCAGGCATATTGTCCGTCAGGATCCTGATATAATTATGGTTGGTGAGATCAGAGATATTGAGACTGCTGGAATTGCCATTCACTCGGCTCTTACAGGGCATCTGGTTTTTAGCACCCTTCACACAAATGATGCAGCAGGCGCGATAACCAGGCTTCTGAATATGGGCATTGAAAATTTCCTGGTCTCGTCTTCTCTTGTCGGGGTACTGGCCCAGAGACTTGTAAGGGTAATATGTACGTCATGCAAAGAGCCATTTATTCCCCCTCAGGAAATTATTGAGAAATCAGAATTATCAGAACAAAATATTACTACTTACCATGGCGCGGGATGCGGAGAGTGCAGACATACTGGCTATAAGGGAAGAATAGGAATTTTTGAATTCATGGAAATTACAGATGAAATTAGACAGTTTGTTCTTGAAAAAACAAGCACTGACATAATCAGGCGGAAGGCTATGTCTCTCGGTATGCAGGTCTTGCGAGAATGTGGCTGGCAAAAAGTAAGAGAAGGGATAACCACAGTTGAGGAAGTGCTGAGGGTTACACAGGAAGAAACCTAAATGGAAACCTATTCCTATGAAGCATCCACTAAAGAAGGCAGCATTGTGACAGGTACCATTGATGCAGCAGACGAACATATAGCAGTTAGCCTCCTTCAGGAAAAAGGGTATTTCCCGTTAAAAGTTGGCAAGGCTGAAGAACATAAATTATTTTTCTCCAGCCTCTTGACATTTATGCATTCCAGGGTAAGAGAACGTGACGTCATGACCTTTACGTATCAGCTTGGTGTACTACTTGATGCAGGATTTCCCCTTGAAAGAGCTCTTTTTATTCTTTCGGATCTTACTGAAAAGAAAACCTTGAGAGAAATTATACAGGAGATTCTTTCAAACGTAAGAGGTGGAAAATCTTTTTCAGAATCTCTATCCAAATTCCCTTCTGTCTTTCCCCTGTTATATGTAAACATGATAAAGGCATCTGAGTCTGGCGGATTTCTTGAAGATACAATTTCAAGATTGGCAGTTTATCTCGAAAATTCTCAGACGTTGAAAGACGATATCCGTTCAGCCCTTATTTACCCTTTTATGCTCAGCATTGTTGGTGGTGCGGCCGTTATAGCACTGCTTACATTTGTTGTTCCACAGTTCACAATGATATTCGCAGATATGGGGGAGACCCTTCCCCTGCCAACAGTAATTTTGCTTGGAATAAGTAACAGCTTAAGAGACTACTGGTACATAATTTTAATATTTCTTGTTGGCGGACTTTTCTCCCTGCGGCACTACCTTAAAAGCAAGGATGGAAAGCGTCTATGGGATAAATTAAGATTCAAGCTTCCTGTATTTGGAATATTTTACAAAGAAATTGTCGTATCGCGCTTTGCAAGGACACTGGGCACACTTCTCAGAAGCGGCGTACCAATACTCAATGCACTTCAAATCGTTAAAGGCACTTTGGGAAGTGACAGGATGGCTGAGCTAATATCCTCCGTACGGGAAAATGTAAGAAAAGGCAGGGGGATTTCAGAAACATTAAAGAACAGTGATATATTCCCTTCTATTGCAGTTCACATGGTGACCGTAGGCGAAGAATCCGGAAAACTTGATGAGATGTTACTTAAGATTGCCGACCGTTTTGACCTGGAGGTAAGAACAAC
>JAZFSN010000223.1:0-9268 GCA_036446195.1 Thermodesulfovibrionia bacterium
TTAGAATTTTTTTTATCCAGGAATTATCCATTAATAAAAAAATCAAATATCAAATATTAAATATCAAAATTATGGTAAAAATAATGAGTCTCTTGCAAAAGTCTTTATTCGTCATTCCCGAGGTTTTTATCGGGAATCCAGCCACAGTGGGATACCCCACGTGGTGTCCCATATTCTTTAAAATCAAAGACTTCTGGATACCTGCCTACCGCAGGCAGGCCCGCTGGAGTTTATCCCGTACTCCGATACGGGGCGAGTATGACAACAATAGCGATTCTCTCGATATTTTTACAAGAGACTTGAATTAATTAAATATTCCTTAATTTTGCATTTTTATTTTTAATTTTTGCATTACAATCTTAAAATTCCGACTTCAAACTCCTTGCCATGAGTTCCTTTACCGCATTTGAGGGATTTTTGCCTTCATTTATGACTTTATAAATCTGCTCAACTATTGGCATCTCAACGTTGTATTTTTCAGAAAGCTCAAAGGCAGCTTCTGCGGTCGTAATTCCTTCTGCTACCATTGTCATATTGCGCAGAATATCTTCCAATTTAATACCCTGCCCCAGTTTAAAACCCACGGTATAGTTCCTTGAGAGACGCCCTGTACATGTCAGGACCAAATCCCCAAGGCCGCTTAACCCCATAAATGTCCTCTCATCTGCGCCCATTGCCACACCAAGACGGGTTATTTCTGCAAGTCCCCTGGTTATAAGGGCAGCCCTCGCACTTGCGCCAAGGCCAAGGCCATCCGAGATTCCGGATGCAATAGCCATCACATTCTTCAGTGCGCCGCCGAGCTCAGCACCAAGAACATCAGGGTGCGTATAAACCCTGAAATAATCTGTGTTAAAGATTTCCTGAAGAAGCAAGCCCGTATCATTGTCATCTGTTGCAATAGTAACTGCAGTAGGAAGCTTTTTTACGACCTCTCTCGCAAAGCTCGGGCCTGTAAGCACTGCTCTCCGGCAGGCAAAGAGCTCTTTAAAGATATCTGATACCGTTAAAAGAGTCCCTCTTTCTATTCCTTTTGAGGCATTGATGATAACAGCATCCTCACTTAAATAAGAAATCGCAGTTTTGAATACTGATCTTGTATGCTGGGTCGGTACAACATTCAGGATATATCTGGCTTTTTTAAATACATCCTCCAGACTGTAAGAGACTTTTATGCCATCCGGAATATTAAAATCAGGAAGGAACATGGTGTTTATTCTCGTTCTCTGCATTTCCCTGGCGAGGTCTTCTTCATACACCCATAGAGATACATCATATCCTTTATCTGCCAGTAATGCAGAAATGGCTGTCCCCCATGACCCCGCACCTATAACCGCTATATAGCTCATTTCTTAACCTTCATTCTTTATTTGATACATAATACACTATTTAATTAAATTGCAAAATATCCGCCTTAACAGACTTCGGCGAGACGGGCAAAATTATCAATTATGAAATTTATTTCTGCTTTTTCTGCACCTTTGCCCATGTATCTTTTAAGGTTACTATTCTATTTAAGACCGGCATATTATCAGAAGAGTCTTTCGGATCGATACAGAAGTAGCCGAGTCTCTCAAGCTGAAATCTGTAAAAGTATTTATCGTCTTTCTCATCATTAAGAACACCTGCAAGAACAGGCTCAATACGGCAAGAGGCTAATGTTCTAAGAGAGTCTGGATTTAAATGATCAATAAAATTCTCACCGGGTTCCGAAACTGAAAAGAGGTGATCATACAAACGGACTTCTGCATCCTGTGAATGCGGAGCAGAGACCCAGTGAAGTGTTGCCTTGACCTTGCGCCTGCCTGTCCGGTAGGCAGGTCCGTCAGGTGAACTGCCGCCTCGAGTTTTCGGATCATATGTACAATGAAGTTCAATAACTTCGCCGGTTTGCTTATCCTTTACCACTTCAACACACGTAATGTAATATGCATATCGCAACCGTATCTCACGCCCCGGTGCAAGACGGAAAAATTTCTCTGGAGGGGCTTCCATGAAATCCTCACGCTCTATATATATCTCGCGCGA
This sequence comes from Thermodesulfovibrionia bacterium, assembly GCA_036446195.1. Classification (GTDB taxonomy): domain Bacteria; phylum Nitrospirota; class Thermodesulfovibrionia; order UBA6902; family BMS3Bbin08; genus JAZFSN01. The sequence continues at coordinate 2,029 of JAZFSN010000223.1, forward strand.
AAAAGGGACCTTTCTTGTTCCCATACTCGCATCTTCAGGGTTGTTTATTGCATCAAGCTCTTCAATTTTATTCTCAGGATAGTTCTCAATGACAACCTTTAGAGGATTAAGTACCGCCATATAGCGAGGGGCACGTTTGTTAAGGTCCTCCCTGATACAATGCTCAAGCAGCGCCATATCGACCGTGCTGTTTCTCTTGGCAATACCAATCCTGTCACAAAAGTTCTTTATTGCCTCTGCTGTGTATCCGCGTCTCCTGAGGCCAGAGAGTGTTGGCATACGCGGGTCGTCCCAGCCTGTGACATGTCCTTCCTCAACAAGCCTGTTCAGTTTTCTCTTGCTCAACACAGTATGGCTTATGTTGAGGCGTGCAAACTCTATTTGCTGCGGATGATATAACTTCAATTCGTTAAGGAACCAGTCATATAGCGGTCTGTGGTCTTCAAATTCAAGGGTACAGAGTGAGTGTGTAATTCGTTCAATGGAGTCAGAGACACAATGTGCAAAATCATACATAGGATATATACACCATTTATCGCCTGTCCTGTGATGGGTCGAACGAAGTATGCGGTATATAACCGGATCTCTCATATTTAAATTGCCGGATGACATATCAATTTTAGCTCGGAGTGTACGGGAACCGTCCTTAAACTCGCCTGCTCTCATACGCTCGAACAAACCAAGGTTTTCTTCGACCGAACGTGTACGAAAAGGGCTATCCTTTCCTGGCTCAGTCAAGGTTCCTCTGTACTCCCTAATTTCCTGTGGGCTTAAGTCGCAAACATACGCCTTGCCATCTTTGATTAACTGCACGGCGTATTGATATAGTTGTTCAAAATAGTCTGAAGCAAAGTGTTCCCTGATTTCCCAGTTAGTTCCAAGCCATCTAACATCTTCTTTAATAGATTCAACATATTCAGCCTCCTCCTTGATAGGATTTGTATCATCAAAACGAAGATTGCAGAGACCATCCCTGTACTCATCAGCTATCTCATAGTTAAGACACATGGACTTTGCATGGCCTATATGGAGGTAACCATTAGGCTCCGGAGGGAAGCGGGTATGAACACGGCCACCATACTTATTAGTCTTCAGGTCTTCATCAATTATCTCCCTGATAAAGCCAAATGCATTTGGGTAATAATTAGCAGACATATTTAGCGTTCCTTTTTATAATTTTCATTGCCAGTCACATAAATTTATAAAAATTGCCGTTATTCGAACTGGATATAGCAGGGGATAGGTTTTTAACGGTTTTTTTTACTGAAAGTAAAAACCTCGGAGTTCCGATATTTCGGGACAAGCCTGCCTGCCGGTAGGCAGGAATGAGTATAAAAGCTATCTCCTGTTATATCCTTTTATACTAACCCTGCGACTCCTTTATGGTTTCTATCGCCTTGTCAAGCCTTCTAAGAGTTTTTTCTTTGCCGATAATCTCAAGCACCTCAAATATTCCGGGGCTTTCTGTTTTCCCTGTTACTGCAACACGTACCGGCTGTGCAAGTTTGCCAAGCTTGATATTGTTTTTTTCAGTTATCAGCCTGAAGGCCTTCTCAATTTCTGATGCTGAAAAATCAGATGTAGAAGCAAGGCTGTCTTTAATCTCAATTAATAAATCACGGCTTTTTTCGTTAAGAAACCTGGTCTTTGCATTTTCATTGTAATCAACCTCTTCATCAATATAATAGCTCAGGGAATCTGCAAGCTCCAATAATGTCTTTGACCGTTCCTGCAACGTAATTATTGCCTTTGACAGCCATCCCTTATCAGGGAGTTTATCCTCTTTTACAATTCCCTTTTTAACCAGAAAAGGTATTACAAAATCCGACAGTCTCCCCGGGTCAGTATTGATTATATACTGGCTGTTGAGCCACAGAAGTTTTTCCGGATTAAAAACCGCTGAAGAACCTCCGACATTCTCAAGAGAAAATTTTTCTATCAGTTCTTCCCTGGAAAATATCTCCTGGTCTCCATGCGACCAGCCAAGACGCACAAGGTAATTTATAAGTGCATCGGGCATATATCCTGTTTCATGGTATGCCATTACCGAAGTTGCGCCATGCCTCTTTGAGAGTCTTGCTTTGTCAGAACCAAGTATCATGGGTAAATGTGCGAACTTCGGCACAGAATACCCGAACGCACTGTAAAGCTGAATCTGCTTCGGGGTATTGTTCAGATGGTCGTCTCCCCTTATGACGCAGTTTATACTCATATCGATATCATCTACAACAACAGTTAAATTGTATGTAGGCGTTCCATCAGAACGGAAAATTATGAGATCATCAAGTTGCGAGTTTTCAAATATGACCTTTCCTTTAATTAAATCATCAACAACGGTCTGCCCTTCCCGGGGCATCCTGAATCTTACAACAGCCTTTACTCCTGGAACCGGTTTATCTAAATCTCTGCATCTGCCGTCATATTTAACAGGCCTGCCCTGTGACATTGCATCTTTTCGTCTCGATTCAAGTTCTTCAGGAGGACAATAACAGTAATAAGCCTTGCCCTCATTTATCAGTTTGTCGCCATAATTCCTGTATATGTCAAATCTTTCAGTCTGTCTGAAAGGTCCCTCGTCCCAGTCAAGCCCAAGCCATTTCATTCCTTCAATTATCGCTTCTATATATTCTTCAGTAGAACGGGTTCTGTCGGTATCCTCTATCCTTAATACAAATATTCCATTGTTATGCCTTGCATAAAGCCAGTTAAAAAGGGCTGTCCTTGCTCCGCCTATATGAAGAAAACCGGTAGGTGACGGTGCAAAGCGCACTCTTGCTTTTTCAGTCAAAATATCCTCCTTTTACCTGGATTTAACATTTGATATTATAAGACTTAAAAACTTTTCTGTCCTGTCGGTTACCCTGAATCTTTCATCAGCCCTGTATCCTGCAACCCATATAACATCATCCCCTGACAAAACAACCGGAATCTTATCCCTCTCTTCTCCTGGAATCTTCTCATCAACAAAAAAATCCTGCAGTTTCTTCCTCCTGCCAAAACCAAAAGGATAGAAAAAATCGCCTTTCTGTCTTTTACGCACTTTAAGGGGCAAAGAGAGCTTATCAAAATCTATTACAGTAATATTCCTGTCATTAAGAACCTCAGGCTTTTTTTCATAAACCTCTGCCTTTAAAATCATATCAGCCTCTTCCAGTAACAGTTCTCCAGGCAGGCTAAAATTTCGGCTTTTCAGTTTCAGGGCAGTCCTTGCTGTCAGCAGCAGTGTTGAATACCTCTTTACAGCCCTTAAGCCTTTGGGAAGATTGAGCATGTCACCGGAATTGCCTTTTTTAACAAGCCTGATAATCTCTTCAATATGATCAAAATCAATCCCCCTAAGCCCCCCGGTTTCATTTATTGCCCATCTGATAACCCTTCTTAAAATTGGTTTTTTCATGTTTTCAAGAGGGACAAGAAACAGCTCTAATTCATCATCCCTTTTTCTGCTAATGAGTTTCATCAAGGTATTGTTAACAACAGTATCAAGATACATATCTTCCTCATGAAGAATATCTACAACTCTGCATATAGTTTTCACTAGCGCCGGATTCTGTTTTTTCAGCTCAGGCATAATCTTATGCCGAATCCAATTCCTCAGATAATCTGTTCTGCTGTTTGAAGAATCAACAACAAAAGGCAGAGACGAATAATCAGGGAAAGGCGAAGAGTTTTGAATAAGAAAATTTTCTATCTCCCTTTTTTCGATTTCAATAAGCGGCCTTATTATTTTCCCACGAACAGGCGGTATGCATGACAGCCCTTTAGGACCTGAACCTCTTAAAAGTCTCATCAAAAAAGTTTCTGCCTGGTCGTCCGCATTGTGAGCAAGACTGATTTTTGTTGCATTTACATCTCCTGAAATTGCCTCAAATACCTGATATCTGAGATCCCTTGCAGCCTCCTGCTTACTCAATCTTTTCTTCTTTGCATATCCCCTGACATCAACAGATTTTGAAAAGAATGTTATTCCAAGGCTGCTGCAAAGTTTTTTACAGAATGATTTTTCATCCTCAACCTCATCAGGCCTTAAACCATGATCAACATAAACAGCGCTTAGTGTAAGACCAAAATCCTCCTTAAGTTTATCCAGGATAATTGAAAGGCATACTGAATCGGGACCGCCGGAAAGACCAATAAGAACACTGTCGCCTCCCGTAAGCATAGAGAATTTGTTTATTGTATTGAGCGCCGCCTTGAGGAGATTCATACGCAGGTTAATTATAACCTAAAATCAACAGCTAATGTATCGGGTTCTTCAGAGAATTGTGTGGAAGAACAAATACCACTTGTGGGTATAATTCAGGATAAGCAAGATGCTCCCCTCCCCCTTGAGGGGGGAGGGTTAGGGTGGGGGTGGACAGCATGCAACAGAGAGGGAAAAGGATAAAGCGATGGACAAATGGCTGAAGGGAGAAGAATTCAAAGTTTTGAGGTTTTGGAATAATGAGGTTTTGAAAAACATAGAAGGAGTATTAGAAACAATAAGAAGAATATGTTTATCTCACCCTCCCCTGTCCCCCTGTTTTCTTTGTGAAAACAAAGAAGGGGGACCCTAACCCCTCCCCTCAAGGGAGGGGAAACAAAAGGGGCACCCACAGAAAAGTCTAAAGAACCATGTATCGAAGTATTTGTACCTTTCGGGAAAATGTGAGCAAAAAAATATATAATAGATAACATAAATTTTTATTCCGTGTTTTTAAAAAGCTATGCACGATTTTCAGTATAAAAATTCCGAACTTTACGCTGAGGGCGTTCCCGTAAGAAATATTGTCAGAAAAGTTGGAACGCCGTTATACATCTACAGCAATAAAACATTGCTCAGACATTTCAGTGCTTTTAAAACGGCCTTTGAGGGGTATCCGCACATTATATGCTTTGCTCTTAAGGCTAACTCGAATATTGCGCTGTTAAGGGCGCTTGCAAAAAAAGGATGCGGCGCAGATGTTGTATCAGGGGGTGAACTTTTCACTGCTTTAAAATCCGGAATTCCCGCAAAAAAAATCGTATACGCAGGAGTGGGAAAAACCGGGAAAGAAATCGATTACGCCCTGAAATCCCGTATACTTATGTTCAATGTCGAGTCCTCTGACGAGCTGTTGGCCATAGATAGAACTGCACGAAAATTAGGGGTCAAAGCCCCAATAGCGCTCAGGGTCAACCCGGATATAAGCACACCGACTCACCCGTATATATCAACGGGATTAAAAAAACATAAATTCGGCATCCCTATTAAAAAAGCCCTTGAACACTATAAACTGGCAAGCACACTTCCCAATATAAGGATTTTCGGTATTCATATACATATAGGCTCTCAGATAACAAAAATTTCTCCTTTTGTTAATGCCCTCAAAAAAATTATTCTGCTTGTTGAAAATCTCAAATCAGAGGGAATAAACATACAATACATGGATATGGGAGGCGGTCTCGGGATTCCTTATAATAATGAAGTTGCCCCTCATCCAAAGAACCTTGCGCAGGCAATCATCCCCATTTTAAAAACAAATAATCTCAGGCTTATTCTTGAACCCGGCAGATCAATATCGGGAAACGCCGGGATACTGATCACAAAGGTCCTGTATTTAAAGAAAGGTCTGAAAAAAGATTTTGTAATCGTTGATGCAGGAATGAATGACCTTATAAGGCCGAGTCTTTATGGGGCTTATCACAACATACTGTCTGTAACAAAAAACCGCCGGTCAAAGATTTTAGCTGATATTGTCGGCCCAATATGTGAATCTGGAGACTTCCTTGCCAGAGAAAGAAAAATAAACCGTCCCGTCATTGGTGATTTACTCGCTGTAATGGGTGCGGGCGCATATGGATTCTCAATGAGCTCAAATTATAACAGCAGACTAAGGGCTGCAGAGGTTATGGTCAGAGGGAAAGATTTCTTTGTCATCCGCAAAAGGGAACAATATAGAGACCTTATAAAAGGTACAAAAATCCCAGGGTTTTTAAAATAGGGAACTACTCACCGCAGAGGTCCCCGTAAAATAGTAAACATATAACGGGGCAGGCACAGAGGTGAAGGCAAAATAGGCTACTTACTATGAAGATATCATTTACAAAAATGCAGGCACTTGGCAATGACTTCATCCTTATAGACGGAAGAAAAGCCGTCATAAATAAACTCAGCAGGCGTGCAAAGCCCCTTTGTGACCGAAGGTTTGGTATCGGTGCTGACCAGATGCTTCTTCTCATTGATTCCAAAAAAGCTGATTACCGTATGCGTATATTTAATGCTGACGGCTCAGAGGTTGAGATGTGCGGAAATGGGATCAGATGTCTCGCAAAATACATTTGGGATAAAGAAATTGGAAATGAGAAATTAGAAATAAGAAATAAGAAAAAAAGATTTAACAAAAGAAGACGACTCTCCTCCAATTCTCTTGCAATTGAAACCCTTACAGGTATTATATATTTACAAAAATTAGGTTCACTCATTAAAGTTGATATGGGTGAACCGGTATTTGAACCTGAAAAGATACCTGTAAGAGTTAAAAGTTCAAAGTTTAAAGTTCAAAGTTTAAACTCAAAACTAAATTCGTCACTCGTTAAAAATTTTCCCATCAGTTTTGATAGGAAAATTTTTAAGATTACCTGCGTTTCAATGGGAAATCCCCATGTCGTGATTGTTGTGAAAGATGTTGAATCCAATGTATTAAGTCTTTACGGACCTCTTATCGAAAACCACAAACTCTTTCCGAAGAAGACAAATGTTGAATTTATCCAGATTTTGAATCGCAAAAACATAAAAATGCGTGTCTGGGAAAGAGGCGTGGGAGAAACTATGGCATGCGGAACGGGCGCTTCAGCTGCCGGGGTCGCATCAGCCCTGCTCGGGCTGACAGACAGAAAGGTTACGGTTAATCTCAGAGGCGGCAGGCTGATTATCGACTGGTCAGAAAAAGATAACCGGGTCTATATGACCGGCCCGGCAGTAACAGTATTTGAAGGAACAATTGATATATAATGTAACGCAGATGATCACAGATTATTTACAGATATTCACAGATATATCGGGAGCGTTAAGCGTCCTCTGCGATTATCTGTCTCTTTTTATCAGTGGTCATCTGTGATATATGAAGATAAAGTGTCCCACCTGCAAAAACAGGATAAAATGGAAAGACAATCCTTACAGACCGTTTTGTTCCGAGAGGTGCAAACTAATTGACCTCGGAACATGGGCGGCTGAGAAATACGGGATAGAAGGAGAAAAGATTTCAGAAGAATCAAAAAA
>JAZFSN010000224.1:0-8076 GCA_036446195.1 Thermodesulfovibrionia bacterium
TTTTTTCTTTAACCTTATGTAATAGTTCAATAATAATATGTAGAATCTGAGGTATACTAATAAAAAACCAATATAAAAAGAGGTGAACTATGGGAAAATGGAAATGTACTGTTTGCGGTTATGTCTATGACCCTGAAGCTGGAGATCCGGATAGCAACATACCGCCGAACACCCCCTTTGAAAAACTCCCTGAGGAATGGGTCTGCCCTGTCTGTGGAGCCGCAAAAGACAAGTTTGAAAGAGAATAGTAACCTTTTAAGGCCGTATTATTCTATATTGAATACTGCTACTTCCTTAATTCCGGGTATATATTCGCCTACAGGCACCAGTTTTTTGCCTTCGTTAACACAGCCTACTATTACTGTCCACAACTGATTAAGCTCGGACTTTTCCCTTTCATTTTCAGGTGTCATCTTAAGAAGAGTCCCCTCAAGTTCAATCTTCATATAACCCCTCCTTTATAAAGATCTTACATCCAGTATAGCAAAATATGACAGGAATCGAAAAATGCCTTTCATCCCTTAAACTCTTTTTCCGCCTCTTTTAAAAGCTCTTCAGGGGTATCTGTATATTTTGGAGAGAAGTGAAAAACCGCCATTTTCCCCACTCCTGCCTTTCTTGCTATCAAACCCGCTTCTTTTGCCGTAAGGTGATAGCGTTCTTTTGCCCTGTCCCTGTCCCTGTCAAGGAAATAAGCCTCGATAAAAAGGGCATCAGAGCCTTTTGTAAGGTCCACAATCTCTCTAATGTTATCCTTGCTCCCAAGAACATCAACAACATAAGAAAGTTTTTGTCCTCTTGTGATACCCGCAATATCTTTTAACTCTGAAAAAGTATATTTTCTATCATTAATGCTGAAAATACTATCAGTCATGTTCTGTCTTACAGCATTCTTTAAATCTCCAAGCCATGGGCCAACCGGAAGATTCAAACTATTAAGTTTTGCCTTGTCAATATTTATGTGGTAATCCTCTTCAAGACAGAATGCAAGACATGGAATCTTATGGTTAAGGACAGCAGCCGAGACCTTAACAAAAGAATCCTTTAAAAGTAGCCCCTTAAATGGAGCTGTTCCAGCGTCCTCCTGCATGAATGAATTTTTTGCCTTAAATACCGCTTTTGTTATCACCTTCTCATTAACCTCCGAAACCTCAATGACAAGGGGATAGTCTCCAATAAGATTCCAGGTATAACTCCTGAGTTTACTACCTATATGCCTTATAAATCCCTCAGGGCCGTAGAACCTCAAAGGACCTTCCCTTTTCAGGTGAAGTCTCAGAATACTGTCAAAACCAATAAAATGGTCAATATGGGCGTGTGAAACGAATATGTCGCTTATCTTCAGAATATCCCTTACAGAAAGACTGGTAGTAAAGCCAAGGTCAAATAATAAAGCCCTGCCTTCCCTCTGGAATCTCACATATAGCCCGGCGTCCTCAAAAGGACCATTAAAAAGTCTTGCATGGAAATAAGGTTTCATGGGAAATTATAATCTAAATGGTGATATAATATTAAAAAAATAAAATGCAAAATGCAAAGCAGACAATAAATTACAGTCTGATTTTTAATGCAACCTGCTTTATAATTTGAATTTTTTAGCATTTAAACTGTATTTTTTCCGGATACTATGTCTGAATTAAGAAAAGACCCTGTTGCTGGAAGATGGGTTATAATCTCAGTTGAAAGAGGTAAAAGCCCTGCCGACTTCAAGATACGAGCACATGCCAGAAAAGGCGGATTCTGTGCATTCTGTAACGGGAACGAGCACACAACACCCCCTGAAATAATAGCCTTCAGGCCTGACGGAAGCAAACCAAACTCCACAGGATGGACACTAAGGGTTGTACCCAATAAATTTCCGGTTTTACATATCGGAAAGCAATTGAATAAAACCGATGAAGGTATTTTTGAAAAAATGGACGGAGTCGGCTCTGAGGAGATAATAATAGAAAGTCCAGACCACAACCTTACCCTTCTCACAATGCCCTTGAAATCAGTGGAAGATATACTCAGGGTATTCCACCTGAGGATTTCCGAACTTAAGAAAGACAACCGCCTTGAACATGTCCTGATATTTAAAAACGAAGGTGAAATTGCAGGTTCAACGCTTGAGCATTCACACTCCCAGCTCATAGCTCTCCCTGTAATACCAATCCTGATACAGAAGGAAATTCACAATGCCAGACAGTACTATCGTAATAAGGAACAGTGTGTTTTCTGTGATATCATAAGGCAGGAAACAGCAGATAGAACAAGACTAATATCTGAGAATGAGAGTTATATCTCTTTTGCACCGTTTGCTTCGAGTTCGCCTTTTGAGACATGGATTCTGCCAAAAAGCCATGAATCCAGCTTTGCCGCTAACGGAAATTTCTCCCTGTTAGCTCAAATCCTTCAGAAGACACTAAGGCAGATTGAAAAGATACTCAATCTCCCGCCCTATAATATGATGATTCATACATCTCCCTTAAGAGATGAGTTAAATAAATATTACCACTGGCACATAGAGATAAAGCCAAAACTCACCAGGAACGCCGGTTTCGAATGGGGTTCAGGCTTATACATTAATCCAGTACCCCCTGAAAAGGCTGCGAAATTTATGAGGGAGACCGGGATATAAAAAATTAAGGTCCATTCGTAGAAAAGTTGAAAAGAGGGAATAACCATTGAGCTATAAAAGGGATACGGCCTGATTGAAAAAGAAAGAATAATACATTTGGCACCAATAAGCAACAAGTCATTATTAAGTTGTCATTCTGGCTTGTCCAGAATCCTTCCTGCTTGCCTCTGTACCGTCTGGTACGGGGTTCGTCAGGTCGGAGCGACTCTACGCGAAGACTCGCTTCGAGAATCGTAAAGAAAGATTCCGAACAAGTCGGAATGACAATCCCGACAAGTGGAAATTACAGTGGTGAGATAAATGTTATCTTCAACTAAAATACGAAAGAGGGAAAATTAAAATAAAGAGGGATACTCTTTAAGATGAAAATACTCATGGCTTCCTCTGAGGTCGTCCCATATATAAAGACAGGCGGTCTTGGTGATGTGGCAGGAACACTCATAAATGAATACAGGAAAACCGGTACTGAAGCATCCGCAATTCTTCCGCTCTATAAAAAAATCAAAAAGTCTGCACGAGATTTTAAATTAATGTCCCTTGGTAAAGAAATAACAGTTCCTCTGGGCAATAGTCTTGAGAAAGGAAGCCTGTGGAAAGGTAAAACCCCTGAAGGAGCTGATGTATATTTTATTGAAAACAGAAAATTCTATGACAGGGATGAGATCTACTCAACATCCAGAGGCGACTATCCTGACAATGCCTCACGTTTTATATTCTACAGCCGGGGGGTACTTGAGGCCTTAAAGGCGCTCAAACTTAAGCCGGATATTATTCACTGCAATGACTGGCAGACAGGTCTTATCCCTGTTTATCTAAAAACCCTTTATAAAGATGAATTCCCAAAAACAGCGACTCTGATGACAATACATAACCTTGGCTATCAGGGGATTTTTAAGCAATCCGAAATGCCGCTTACAGGGCTTGCACCGGCACTGTTTAATATTAACGGATTGGAATTCCACGGCAAAATAAATTTCCTGAAGGCAGGAATCTTATTTGCGGATATTATAAATACAGTGAGCGGTAATTATGCCAAAGAAATCCTGACTTCGGAATATGGTTTTGGTCTTGACGAAGTATTGAGAAAAAGAAGAGATTACCTTTATGGGATAATCAACGGGATTGACTACAGCGAATGGAATCCTGAAGAAGATAATTTTATCCCGGCAAAATACAGCAAAGACGATTTATCCGGAAAGGTTATATGTAAAAAATATCTGCAAAAAGAACATGGGCTGGCAGTGACTAACTCCCCTCTCATTGGAATGGTAACAAGGCTTTCATCCCAGAAAGGGCTTGACATTGTAGCAGATGCCATGGATATGATTATTGGGTCTGGTGTACAGATGATAATTCTGGGCAAGGGTGATGAATCCCTTCATAGGGTATTTTCAGGTTTCCAGAAAAAATACAGGAGGAATCTTTCCGTTACCATAGGCTTTGACAATGAACTCGCACACAAAATCTATGCCGGCTCTGATATTTTTTTAATGCCCTCCAGGTATGAGCCATGCGGTCTTGGACAGCTCATTGCCCTGCGCTACAGCACAATCCCCGTTGCACGAAAAACAGGAGGACTCCTTGATACAATTGAAGAATATAATCCATCTGAAGGTACGGGCAGCGGTTTTTTATTTACCAGCTATTCTTATACGGAGTTGATTAAAACAGTCAAACGTGCAAAAAAATTCTTTAATGCTAAAAAGCACTGGCTGAATCTTCAAAAAAATGCCATGTCCCGGAATTTTTCCTGGCCCCATTCAGCAAAAAAATACCTGTCTCTTTATCAAAAAGCATTAAGTAAAAATGATAGATAACATGCCTCAAATCATCGAAAATAAAAGACTGCAGGAAAGGCTTACAGAAACAGAAATTCTGATAAAGGTTATCCAGGTAGCTGCTTCAACTCTTGAAATTAAAGAAATCCTCAATACAATCACAGAGATTGTTGCGGCCAGCTTTAAGAAAGAGGTCTGTTCTATTTACCTCGTTAAAGCCGGGGGAAAGATTTGTATTGAAACCACCAAAGGGCATAAAGAAGATGCCCCGGGTAAAATTTGTTTTACCGTAGGTGAAGGAGTGGTCGGCTGGGTAGCCCGTGAGCTTAGGCCTCTTGCAGTGGAAAATGTACGGCAAGAACCGCGCTTTAAAGATATCCCTGTCACAGAGGCAAGCGACTATTTATCAATGCTTGCAGTGCCGATTTTAAGAGATAACAAATTATCAGGTGTTATAACACTCCAGACCAGAGACCCCCATGTTTACAGTCAGAACGATATTAATCTTCTCACAATAATCTCGCACAATATAAGTTCAGCTTTACATAATGCCGAACTTTACAGGGCAGAGGTAGAAAAAGAGAAAAAAACATTATCGCTTTACTGGGAAGTCATTCAAACAAAGGATTATCTTAAAAGCATTATAGATAACTCTGCTGACGCAATCATAATATCCGATACAGACGGTTTAATCACTTCATGGAATAAAAGTGCAGAGAAAATCTATGGATATGCAGAAGACGATGTGCTGGGCAAGTTTTTACCAATGGTCCCTCCTTTTGAAATAGAAAAAGAAAAAACGTTCATCCAGAAAATCCTGCAAAAAGAAAAAATAAAAAACATTGAAACAATAAGACAGACAAAAGAAGGCAAATTCATAGAGGTAAGCCTGACACTGTCGCCGATACTCGATTCAGAGGGTAAGGTCACTGGCATAAGCGGTATATCAAGAGACATATCAGAAAAAAAGAGAGTCGAAAAGGAATTAATAAAAAAGAATCAGGAATTATCAAGGCTGTTTTTCATAAATTCCGTTGTCAGAAGCACTCTTGAGCTTGACAAACTTCTCAGGATGGTCCTGACGGTAGTTACAATGAGTGACGGCCTTGGATTTAACAGGGCAATACTTTTTCTTGTTGATGAAGCCCGCAATACCCTTAACGGGACAATGGGCGTCGGCCCGTCAAGCATGGAGGAAGCGAGTCAAATATGGCTGTCCCTTGAAGATAAAAGTCTGGAAACAATTATCAAAGAGATAGAGAGTCGACCCCTCCGGAAAGACTCATATCTTGACAGGCTAAGTAAAGATTTTAGTATAAACCTTGATGAGGATTGTATTCTCTCCCTCTGTGTAAAGGAGAAAAAGATTTTTAATGTTCCGGATGCCGGTACAGAACCTTCAGCAAATGTCCTTTTGAATCAGAAATTCGGAACCAGGGCTTATGGTCTTGTTCCTCTTATTACAAGAGACAAGGCAATAGGTCTTATATTGGTTGATAATCTTTTTACAGAAAAGGAAATTACTGATGAGGATCTGCGGTTTCTCATCGGATTTACAAGCCATATAGCATCAGCCATTGAAAATGCAAGGCTCTTTGAAGAGGTGTCTCTTGCAAGATCTGAACTTAAAAATATCTTTGAATCCATATCTGATATGGTCTTTTTTAACGATAAAGATTACATTATAAGGAGTGTAAACCAGGCAGTGATAGACAAATATGGTAAACCGGCAGAAGAAATCATAGGCAAAAAATGCTATGAAGTTTTTCACAACAGACAGGAACCATGGAGCTTGTGCCCCCACAAAAAAACCATAGATACAAAAAAGGCCCATGTAGAAGAAATTTCAGACCCCAATCTCGGAAGCACCTTCGTTGTATCAAGTTCTCCAATCTTCGACTCCCTTGGGAACCTTGTAGGGACCGTTCACATCTCACGGGATATCACTGAACTTCAGGCTCTCAGAGAACGGGTTTCCAGCTCTGAAAGAATGGCCGCACTCGGAGAAATGGCGGCAAGGGTAGCTCACGAGATAAGAAATCCGCTTATTTCAGTTGGAGGTTTTGCCCGGAGACTTGAAAAAAAGCTTGACGGAGACCTTCATGAATATGCAAAGATTATATTGGAGGAAGTCTGGCGGCTTGAGAATATATTAAAAGAAATTTTAGGTTTTGTAAAAGGTTCAAAAATAGTCAAAATTAATATAAATCTCAATGAATTTATTGATGATATTATTAATTTTATATCGCCCGAAATCCTGGATAAAGGAAACAGGTTAAGTAAAGAACTTTCAGATTCGCCAATAATGATTACCGTAGATACTGACAGAATAAAAGAGGCAATATTAAATATTATAACCAATGCAAACCAGGCAACGGAGTCTGGAACAATAAATGTAAAAACAAGGCAGGAAGAAAAAGAAGCGCTCATAGAAATCTCTGATAGTGGCTGTGGTATAAAACAGGAGGATTTAAAACATATTTTCACCCCGTTCTTTACAACAAGGGCTCAGGGAACAGGTTTTGGCCTTACAGTAACCCACAGGATTATCCAGGAACATAAAGGAAGAATAGATGTGCAGAGTATTCGGAGTAAACAGGGGGAAGATTATGACAATAATAACGTGGACAAAAAAAGAGGGACAACATTTAAAATTTATCTTCCATTAGATGAATCCTGATTATTAAGCGGCTGGAAACGGCTCTTAACAACCAGTAGTGGCAGGAGATATAATAATCGACACATATTAATACATGTTATACATGACGACGTATAAAATTGCGCATGTTGTGTCATTCCCGCTTGTCGGGAATCCTTCCTGCTTGCCCATGCACCGTATGGTGCAGGGCTTGTCGGGAATCGTAAAGAAGGATGCCGGACAAGCCGGCATGACAGACTTTGGGAGAATTTTATATTATGCGCAATTTTATAAGTCGTCATGTATTAGATTATAATATTGGCCGGGTAACGGTAAAACCGGGAGGAAGCAAAATGAAAATACTTATTGTAGATGATGATATGCATATTCAGCGTCTTTATAAAGAGGAACTCGGAGAAGAAGGATATGAAATCGTTGTTGCTGGTACAGGGGAAAAGGCATTGGAGCTATTTGAAAAAGAAAACCCTGATATTGTTACACTTGATATACTTATGCCTGATATTGACGGTATAAGCCTTTTGAGAAAGATGAAAGAGAAGCGGCCTGAAATCCCTGTTATTATGTCCACAGCGTATGATTACAGGAACGATTTTGCAGTCTGGGCGTCCGAAGCCTATATAGTAAAATCATCCGACCTGACCGAACTAAAAAGAACAATTAAAAGCATAATCAGCGAATAAAGGGGCAAATGGAAGAATTATCAGAAGATGTCAGGCTTGCAAAAGACATAGTGGAAGGGATACACAAGGGCAAAAAAATGTTAAAGATGTATCCTCAAAACAATCCAATATATATTAAAACCTTCGAAGGAATCTACAGCAAATTTGAAAATTTCTTCGAACTTTATAATGAAATCCCACTGCAAATCCATCACAATAAAATCTCATTTAATAATGAGCAGATTTATTACAGTCAGGAAAAGGAAAATAATCTGGCTCTCTTTTTCTTTAAGGACGGCATAAGAGAGATAACATTCCTGAAGGGCTTTACCCGGGAAGAATGTGAAGATTTTATAAAAA
>JAZFSN010000225.1:0-7049 GCA_036446195.1 Thermodesulfovibrionia bacterium
AGCGGGCATGAGCAATACTCTCAACTGTGACAGAGGCGCGGCAAGATGGGAAAAAGATATTACGGCCGTTACAAAAAACAACGGTCTGGAAAGACAGACAGCAATAAATCTGTGGACGTTGTTGTCAAGGAACTAAAAAAAATAGGTTCCTCTGCCAGTGATTACAGAGAGAGGTCACTGAAAATTCACGGGCTCATCTGTGCAAAGTGCGGCAGGGAATTTGAGCATAAAGACAGCCAACTCCTTACCGTACACCATAAGGACGGCAACAAAAGCAATAACCCCTCTGACGGCTCTAACTGGGAAAACCTCTGTGTTTACTGCCATGATGATGAACACAGCAGGGGACTGTTAGGTGATTATCTTGGTGATAAGAAGTAGAGACGATATTTGTTTTTGAATTTAAAAAGATTGAGAAATATAATAATTAAATAAACCTTCAGAGACGTTTCTTTAAATTTGCATCAAAAACAATAACCTTATCCGGAGCAAATTTCATGAACGCTGTGTTCCCCGGTTTAAGCTCTTTATCTAACTTTGACAACCCTTTTACAGTTACATCTTTCCACATTACATCAACCCAGTTGAATGAGCCTGCTGATTCTGTCAAAGAGACAGTAACTTCCATACAGCCTTCTGATTTCTCAGAAGATATGCAGACATCTTCCGGCCGGATGCCGAAAATGATACTGGTGTTTTCAGGCATGTTTTTTAATAAAGGCGAAAAAATTACCCCGTTGCACTCAATCTCCAGCGGCTTTCGTTTATTAAGGGATGCCGGGATAAAATTCATGGAAGGGCTTCCGATAAAGCCCGCAACCATAATATTATCAGGCTTGAGATATATATCCTGAGGAGTTCCGCACTGCTGAATCATTCCGTTATAAAGCACGGCTATCCTGTCAGAAAGGCTCATTGCCTCTGCCTGGTCATGAGTAACATAGATTACAGTGATTTTAAGTTCATTATGTAGTTTTTTTAGTTCTGCCCTCATCTCAACTCTCAAACGGGCATCAAGATTTGAAAGGGGTTCATCCATAAGGAAAACCCTGGGCTTCCTGATGATTGCCCTTCCAAGAGCAACTCTCTGTTTCTGGCCTCCCGAGAGTTCCTTTGGTTTCCTCTTTAACAGCCCTTCAAGACCGAGAAGTGATGCAACCCTGCGCACCTCTGTATCAATGGACTGCGTCTCAATTTTTTTCATCTTAAGGGGAAAGGCAATGTTGTTATATACCGTCATGTGAGGATAAAGGGCATAACTCTGAAACACCATTGCAATATCCCTTTCCTTAGGTGACAGGTGATTTACCTCTTCACCGTTAAACAGTATTCTGCCTGCACTTATATGCTCAAGGCCTGAAATCATGTTCAGCAGGGTCGATTTGCCACATCCGCTCGGGCCGACAAACGTAAAGAATTCACCGTCTTTTATATTCAGGCTTAAGTCTTTTATTACCGGGACACTTCCAAAGTTTTTTGTAATATTCTGGAGTATTATCTCTGCCATGGTCAGCCCTTTACCGCACCTGATGTCAGCCCTTCAATAATCCGCCTCTGGAATACAAGTACCAGAATAATCAACGGCAGGGTCACGATAACCGATGCCGCAGCAATATCACCCCACGGCATCTCATGAAGCCCGGGAAACAAAGCAATTCCAACGGGAATTGTCCGTGAGGCAATTGTCGAGGTAAAGGTGAGCGCGTACAGGAATTCGTTCCAGGAAAAAATGAACACCAGGATGGCTGTCGCAAAAATACCCGGACCTGCAAGCGGCAAAAAAATCTTGTAGAAAATCTGAAACGGACTGCATCCATCAACCTTTGCCGCTTGATAAAGCTCATCAGGCACTTCCCTGAAAAAACTGCTCAGAATCCATATTGACATGGGAAGTGTAAAGGTCGTATAGGTTATAATAAGTGCCCACCATGTATCTCTCAATCCGAGCTCCCGTATTATTAAATACAGGGGGCTGACTGTTGCAATAGGCGGGAACATGGATATTGAAAGTACAAAACCGAAAATAAGCGCTTTGCCTTTTATATTGAGTTTGGCAAGCCCGAAAGCGGTCAGGGAACCCAGAGCGAGAGATAAGACTGTTGATATCAGAGAGACTGCCATGCTGTTTAAGATTATCCTGCCAAAGGGATGGCCTTTGAAAACAGAGATGTAGTGGTCAAGGCTAATGACGTCAGGCAGAACCGGGGGCAGTTTTGTCAGCTCTGAAGACGGCTTGACACTGGTAATCACCTGCCAGAGAAAAGGGCCTGTACAGTACATGAATATGACTGTTAGCATGAGATAGAAACCTGATTTTTTCATCACCTTATACTCCTGCTTAAAAGCCTTACATAAAAAACACTGATGAGCCCGACACAAAGGAACACAATTACAGATAATGTCGAGCCATAACCAAACTGAAGAAGCTGAAACAGCACTTTGTAGGCATAAATTGAAAGTGTCTCAGTTGTATTTGCGGGGCCTCCGCCTGTCAGTATATAGACCGCATCAAAGACCCTGAATGCATCAAGGGTCCTGAATATAAGCACGATAAGGATAACCGGCATTAAAAGGGGAAGAGTTATTCTCCTGAAAATGCACCAACTCCCCGCGCCGTCAACATTTGCCGCCGAGTATAAATCCTTTGGAATTACCTGAAGCCCTGCTATCAGGAGGAGTGTAACGAAAGGCGTGGTTTTCCATACATCCATGAAAATCGCGGCATTGATAGCCCGGAACGTGCTTCCGAGCCAATTAATGTCTGTGCCGAGAATGTAATTTAAAATCCCGAAGTCTGTATTGTAAATCCACTCCCACATTTTTGCTGAAACTACCGTAGGCACAGCCCAGGGTATCAGAACAACCGCCCTCATAAAACCCTTACCCTTAAATGCCCTGTTCAGCAGTACTGCGATTGAGAGTCCAAGTATGAGCTCCAGAGCAACAGAGACTCCTGTAAAATATGCGGTATTCTTCAGCGCATTCCAGAACCTGCTGTCACCAAGCAGATATATATAATTATCAAGACCAATAAAGGTGGATATGTTAAATGTTAAAACTTTTCTATGAAGACTCAGATAGAAGACGTAAAAAACCGGAAATACAGCGACCAGCCCGATAACTGAAAGTGCCGGCAAGACAAATTTCACTCCGCTATCCTTGTGCAAGAGTTGCTCCTTATAAGGATCAGTTGTACCTAAATTGAGCGGTTTTATGCTGAAAACGTCATTCCCGCAAAAGCGGGAATCCAGAAAAGCACAAAGGAACTGGATTCCTGTTTTCACAGGAATGACAAACTATGGTTTCACCTATCAGGTGATATTCTTTTTTATATTTAATCATTTGTTCTTAATGTCTTAAAAGATGTTTCATGAAAGAATCGCTTAACTTAGGTTATAAAATAGAGTTTGAGAAATCAAAATTTAAAATGCATCCCGAAGCATCGGACACTTAAATCCTATTCCTTAATTATCCTCTCAAAACCTTTTTGTATATCTTTCAGTGCCTCTTCAGGTGATTTCATGCCTGAGATAACAGCGCTGAATTCAGGCTGCATTATCTGGGTCATCACCATGTAATACGGAGAAACGGGCCGGGGCCTTGCGTGCATAAACACATCGTACAGGCCGACGATAAAAGGCTGTTCACGCAGCAGGTCTTCATCTTTATAAAGGGACTTCCGTGTTGGTTTGTAGCCAACTGAAATGGCAAGTCTTTTCTGGACTTTTGGTGACGTGAGGTAATTAATGAATTTCTCAGCCGGTTCAGGATTTTTGGAGAATTTATTGATGCCTAACTGCCATCCTCCAAGGGTTGAGGCTGTCTGGTTACCTTTAAAAAACGGTAAAACCGATACGCCGACTTTCCCTCTTACAGGAGAACCTTCTTTATTAAAGATATTCCATGCATAAGGCCAGTTCCGCATGAACAGTGCCTTCCCGTTTCCAAATATATGCCTTGTCATTTCCTCTATTGATGTCAGAACCAGTTCAGGGGAAACCTTGTAATTAACAATCAAATCCTTCATGAATTTCAGGGCCTCTCTATTTTCAGGGCTGTCAATAATCACCCTGCCATTTTCTAAAATATCCCCACCGTTGCTCCAGATGTATTCAAGCACATTACAGACAAGTCCTTCATACTGTTTCCCCTGCCAGATAAAACCATAGAGGTTTTTTTCTTCTGCTGTTATGGTTTTAGCGGTCTTGACGAGCTCATCCCATGTAGTCGGCGGATAGAACCCGTATTTTTCAAGCAGGTCCTTGCGGTAATAAAGCACGCCGGCATCAATATACCAGGGTATTGCGTAAATCTTATCTTTAAAAGTAACGGCATCCATCGGTCCGGTAAAAAACTCTATCTTTTCTTCTAAAGGCAATAAAGAACTTATGTCTCTAAGCCAGCCTGCCCTGGCAAATTCCTGAACCCAGATTACGTCCATGCTCAGCACATCAAAGACTGTTGTTTCCCCTGCAAGATTTATGACATAAAACTGGTGCTGTTCATCAGTGGATGCAGGCAGGGACTCGTCCTTGACCTTTATATCAGGATTTTCTTTTTCAAAGTCAGAAATGATGTCAAATAATAACTGCGGGTCACCGGCAATCTTTCCGTGTTTAAAAACAATAGTAGTTACGCCCTTGTCTTTTTCTGTAACAAAACGCTTGCACCCGGGGAAAATTAAAGTTAAAAAAAAGAGGCAGATGAAAATCTTTGACAAGATACGCATTTCATCCTCCTGAGAAAGGATTTTAGTCTGTTAATCGGGAATAAAGCGTGATGAGTAACGCGTGATGCGTTATGTGTATTTATTTAACTCTTTACTCATTACGCTCAACTTATTATAGGTTTATGAAAAATGAACTTGAATACCCGGTTTTGTAAACGGGATGAAAAGTTCTCCTTTCAGATCTCCCCCTTTGGAAAAGGGGGATTGAGGGGGATTTTATGAATAATTCCTTTATAAAAATCTCCCCTGCCCCCTCTTTGCCAAAGAGGGGAATACAAATTGAATAACCATTAATGAAATATTCCTTTTTGATGCCCCGCCTTGTAGGCGGGGAGCTTCACTTGTCCTGAGAATCCCCGAAAGGGTGTTTATACCAATGGCAAAAAGCCGCTTCTGGGCATAGCTGCCTTAAAAATATGCCTGTCTCATCTTATATACGCTTCGGTTACATATCTGCGCATCATCCTGTGAGAATTGAAATAATAGGCATTTTTACCAATGGCATTCTGCATCATTCTTATCCATGCCTTACGGTCATTATAATATATGGGGATTATGGCATTTTCAAGTTTATTGTATAGGTCTTCAGCATCTTTTTCAGTAATATTATTATCCTTATCTGCCTCAGTCGGAGGAGGGCCGATTGACCAGCCTGTGAATCCTTCAATATGTCCCTCAATCCACCATCCGTCAAGCACGCTGAAATTTATTACTCCATTATGCGCTGCCTTCATTCCGCTTGTGCCTGAAGCCTCAAGCGGCCTGAGAGGCGTGTTTAACCAGACATCAACACCCGAGACAAGCCTCAGGGCACTCTCCATGTTGTAATTCTCTATAAAAACAAGTTTAATCTTTCCTTTGAGCATTTGTATGTATGAAAATAATTTCTCAATCATCCGTTTGCCTTCAATATCCATAGGGTGTGCTTTACCTGAGTACACAATCTGAATTTTACCTGTTCCAATCCTTCCAAGCCTTTTTATGTCAGTGAATAAAAGGTCCGCCCTTTTATATGCGGTCATCCTCCTTGCATACCCTATTGTGAGTGTTTCGTAATCCATGCCGGCATCTGAAAAAGTGTTTATATAATCAATAAGTTTTTTCTTTGCCTCTAAATGGGCGCCCCAGATTTCATTATCAGGGATTACTCCAATCCTCACGAATATCTCTGGCTCATTTGCCCATCCCGGTAGATATTTATCATAGATTTTTTTCATGCTTTCCGATGTCCATGTGAATGAATGAACCCCGTTTGTGATAGCGTTTATTTTATAACCCGGGAACATGTTCTGAGAGACCAACCCGTGTTTTTTTGCAACTCCATTAACATACTGGCTCAGGTTAAGCCCAAGCAGTGTCATGTTTAAGTAGTCCTCTCCGGCGAGCCCGCGCAGAACTTTTTCAGGAAAATAATCACCGATTACCTTTTTATACAGGTCATAGGAGAACTTGTCATGCCCGGTCTCAACAGGTGTATGTGTTGTGAAAACACACAGTTCCTTAACAGCTTCTATATCCCATACGTACGATTCTTCCCATACAGCCTCTATATCCTTTTTATATTCATGGAGCAGTTCAAGTCCTAAAAAGGCTGCATGGCCTTCATTCATATGGTATTTTTTTATCTGAAATCCCAACTTTTTCAGCATTCTTACTCCGCCTATGCCGAGTATAATTTCCTGCTTAATCCTGTAATCCTGATCGCCTCCATAAAGATAATCTGTCAGCTCTCTGTCTTCAGAATGGTTTTCCGGCAGGCCTGTATCAAGGAAAATTACCGGGACAGTCCCGCCCCTGGGACTTTCTACAAAATAAATCCATGAATGTATATGGACAGGTCTGCCCTCAATTATAACAATAACCTTCTCAGGTGTAGCAGCCATAAATTTTGACGGTTCCCATACTTCAGGGAGTTCTATCTGGCGGCCTTTATCATCCACCTCCTGGCGGAAATATCCCTTGCGGCTTATAAGTGTAACCGCCACAAAAGGCAGATTAAGGTCAGCCGCGGACTTTACCGTGTCGCCTGCAAGTACCCCCAGACCCCCGCTGTAGGTGGGCATATCATCCCTCAGCCCAATCTCCATGGAGAAGTATGCAATCTTCGGCTCATTAATATGGCTGTCAGTTAAAAACATAAAAAATCCGGTCTGTCATGATTGACAAAACAATTATTATATCAAAAATTTGGTTTTACTCACAGATGTTAGACATAATACAACAGTATTTCAAAAAAAACTGTATCGTGCATAAACCTGATTGTGGCAGTTCATCACAGCTTATTTGTGTATAAACCTTATTTAAAGGTTCTTCAGAGAAT
>JAZFSN010000226.1:0-10628 GCA_036446195.1 Thermodesulfovibrionia bacterium
TTTACCCTCCTCCTACAAAATTAACAATTTCTACTGAATCTTCTTCCTTAAGCATACGTTTATGAAAATCCTTTTTCTTGACAATCTCCAGATTGACCTCAACAGCCACTCTTGCAGGCTCAATCTGAAGATTTTTTAGAAGTCCTGCAACAGTAGTGCCATCCTGAAATTCGGATAGAGCTCCATTTAATTTAAGTTTCATATGAAAAGACCGTTATTGGTTATTGGTTATTAGTTATTCGTTTTAAACAGCTTAAACGGTTTAAACTTCTTTTTACCTAAGTTGAACAATTTATGATACAAAAATCAATTAACGTATTGAAAATAAACATTTCCATAATGTACTAAAATCACCAATTGGGTGAAGGACAAAGTCTGTCATTCCGCATCCCCAATCAAGTTGAGGACATGCTTGATGCGGAATCCAGAGTCTTTTAAAGACTGGATTCCCGTTTCCACGGGAATGACAAAATAACTTAAGAATCGCTCAATTTAGGTTTTATTTGTTTTAACTTATACATGTATATCCCTTTTACCCTTCTCTATGAGTTTAAATTTCTCAGAAATGCCGTTTCGGCTTTTTGCGCTTTCTTCTTTCAGTCTTTTTATCAGTTGTTTCTTTATATCTCCTGATGTATAGTCTTCTATATATTCTTTAAGGGTCAAAAGTGAGTTTTCATGACAGAAATTTTTAATGGCTTCATTCTGTGCAAGGCTTCTAAATCTCTCACCGCTTCTGCCTTCCCTGTAACATGCAGTACAAAGGCTCGGAATAAGACCAAGATTTGCAACCTTCACTATAACTTCCTCAAGACTCCTTTTGTCTCCCACTTCAAACTGTGCTGTATCACCACCCTTTATGTAACCCCAGGGGCTTGTCCTTGAGCCAGCGGATGCCTGAGATGCACCGATCGAAAAAAGTTCATCTCTCAGATCAGCCGATTCTCTTGTAGATACTACAACCCCTACATAGGGAAGTGCTAACCTGTATATTGCAACAATCTTTTTGAAATCACTGTCAGAAACTTTATATTTTATTTTTTTCAGCTTGGAGCCCTCTGCAGGTTGAATCCTTGGAACAGAAAGAGTGTGCGGACCAAAACCATATTTTTTTATTAGTCTATGGCTGTGGGCTATTAATGCCCACACGTCCCAGCGCCAGTCATACAGGCCTAAAAGCACCCCCATGCCAAAATCTTCAAAGCCGGCCTCCACTGCCCTGTCCATAACACCAAGTCTCCATTTATAATCAGCCTTGGTGCCCGATGGGTGCATCTGCATATATGTTGAAATGTGATAGGTTTCCTGGAAGCACTGATATACACCAACACCGCAGGACTTAAGCCTTTTAAAGTCCTCTATTTTCATCGGCGCTACATTGGCATGTAGAATCCTTATGTCTGTTTTTTTGTAAATGTTATTAATTATCTCTTCAAGATAATCAACACCTGTAAGTTTTGGATTCTCACTCGCAACAAGAAGGAGTCTTTTATAGCCCTTGCCCGCAAGTAGTGAAGCCTCTTCCACAGCTTCATCCACACTCAGTTTTTTCCTTCTAGCCTTTTTATTCCCTTTTCTGAAACCACAGTATATGCATTCATTCAAACACATATTAGACAGGTAAAGGGGGGCAAACAGCACAACCCTCCTGCCATATACTTTTTCTTTGACTTTCCGGGCTGCTTCAAAAACCTCAGACCACATCTCATTATCTTTCACGCATATAAGGCTTGAGACTTCCGAAAGGCTTAAATTCTGAAGCTCTAAAGACTTAGCAAGGATTTCTCTTGTACTGACGGGGTCTGATTCAGCGTGCTCAATCATGATAATTTCTTTTAATCAAAAAATAAAAAACCGTATCCCTGAAGTTTGAGATACGGTATTACCTACCTTCCCTCCGCTGGCATTACCCAGTTCAGGTTCAAGGGGTTTTCTCCCGATTTTTTGGGATAACTCTCAGGCTTGACCCATACATTCAACGGGTCTCTGCCTCCCCCAGGGTATTTTAAGTATAACGCTAAATAAGAAGAAGTGTCAAGATTTTGCAATCCCGGGTAGTGTCCTAAATTGAAAACGAATAAGGCGAAGAGGGCAACACAGGCCAATATTTGCTATACTGATAACATGGCTTATAGGGTATTAAATCTTATAGATGGAGAAAACCTTATTTTGCGTTATCAGGATATGTTAAGGGATGGACGGAAGCCTACTTCTGGTGTTAAATATGAAAAAAATTCTTATGGCATCCCAGAATAACACAACTTCACAATCATGACCTTATCAGGGTTTCCTACTATACCACATGTATAGGAGATGATTTAACAATAAAAAAATTAGCTAAAAAAATATCCTTAATTAATTATAGTTTTGTTGTGGTACAAGGAATGGCTAGAGATAGCGGTACTTTAAATCCCCATATATTTAAAAAGGAAAATCGCAGTCAAAAAACCAAAAGCGTAGATATAAATATAACTATAGATGCCCTTAGACATACATATAACAACTCAGTAGATGGGATATATCTTTTTTCTGGGGATGGAGATTATTTGCCCCTCATAAAAGAAATAATGCGTCAAGGCAAACAAGTCACTATAGGAGTTTTTTCTAAGGGATTTAATTCCGTATTACAATATGAATGTGATGATTTTATTAATTTAGACCAAATATTTTTTGAATAGAAAAGAGGGATAATAATTTCAATCCGACAATAATTGATAATTTTATTGAAAATTTCAGAAGAACTATAGAATTTACTGGATTGTTTGAAATGCAAGGATTAGAAACAAAAATAGAAAGTGTGTCGCCTACTGGTTTCCAATCGTTTCATATTCCTTTATCTAAAGGAAGAAAAGCCGCAATTGCCTTTGAAACACTGCCGATTGATAAGCAAGATATAGAGAATATTAAAAAATGGCTTGATCTTTTTACTGGGACGCTTACGGAGATTGAATAATACTATGAAAGGGAACAATTATGCATTTATTGATAGCCAGAATTTAAACTTGTCAATTCGAGAACAAGGGTGGATTCTTGATTTTAAAAGATTTAGAAAATATTTAGAGGATAAATATAGTATTACAAAAGCGTTCCTTTTTATCGGGTATATTGCAACAAATCAAGGATTATATACATCTCTCCAGAAAGACGGATATATTCTCATATTTAAACCAACATTAACTTTACCGAGTGGAAAACCCAAAGGTAATGTTGATGCTGAACTTGTACTGCATACTATGATAGAATTTCCTAATTATGAAAAGGCATTAATCGTTGCAGGAGATGGAGACTATTACTGTCTTGTTGAATATCTCATAAGGAAGGTTAAATTATTAAAGTTAATGATTCCAAATGGGGAGAAATACTCGTCACTTTGTAGAAAATTTATGCCAGATATTGTATTTATGAATAATTTAAGAAGAAAGTTAGAGTACAAAAAATAAAGGGGGCATTACCCTTCGGACGAAACCTTAGGTGTGTCCCCCCATCGTGATTCTATACTTATTATCTTACCAATTAAGAGATTTGTCAAGAAATAATTTACCATTTTTCATAATTTATTACAACCATTTTATTTACATTTCTTATAAGAAATCCTAATTTAGGACACTACCCAATCCTGAGGTAGTTCAAAACTTCCCTAAAAACCACTCCACAACAGAAGCCTGTTAACCCAAAAACTGCAATTAACCACAGTGAATTTTGTTATTTGTTATACGTTAATCGTTACCTGCCTGCCGGCAGGCAGGTTCGTATAACTAATAACCAATAACTAATAACGGCTCCGGATGAATGAAGTCAGCTATAAACAGCTCTTAAATTATTGCGCATGTTGTGTCATTCCCGCTTGTCGGGAATCCTTCCTGCTTGCCCCTGTACCGTCTGGTACGGGGCTTGTCAGGAATCGTAAAGAAGGATGCCGGCCAAGCCGGCATGACAGACTTTGGGAGAATTTTATATTATGTGCAATTTCATAAGTCGTCATGTATATAAACGCCATGTATGTAAAGTTTTGATAATTTCATTTTAATTATGACAAACTCGGAAAGAGTCATGAGATGGTCCAAGTTCTTACCAGTAACTTAAGTTCTTTATTTTGGTAATGAAACTCGTCTACAATCTTCTTTAGGTCATTCGATAACTTCCTGTACCCCCACAGACACCGCTTTTTTGTCTCTTCTACATCATTTCGGATAAAGTAATAGGGCAGATTTACATGGAAAAACGAGATACCGTCGGCATCTCTTAAAATGTCAACACGTCTGGTGCCTCCTGTTTCATGATGGCGTACCAGAAAAAAGATATCATCTGCTAATTTCTTACTTATGTTGCACTCTTTCATTATTTCCACAAGGATGTTAGCACTGTTTAAAGCGTGGGCGTCTTTAAATTCGTCGTAATTTTTGTAACCCTCCCGCCTTACCTTCCGTTCCTCAATGGCTCTCTCTATATCGTGACCTGAAGCAGCTATTTTTAAAGCCTCAGCCGCATCAGGTTTTAATCTGAGAAGCCACTGCAGGGTGTTTTTTGCGTGGATAGGGTCTTCAGGAACGGAAGATTTCAGAATAATTTCCTCAATCTTCTTTTTGACACAAGCAATACTATCCATTTTTATACAGAACTTTCACTCTCCTGATGTTTTCGATATTCATCAAAAAAGCAATCACAACAAGCACTAAAAGAGGTCGATTAAATAAGGCACCAATAAATATTAGAAATATCCTGACATCACGACCCATTCTAAAATAATGCTTTCCCGGACCAAGTTTTCTCTTCATGAAACCATCATATTTGTCAGATGTATAACTGTTCATAAAGGAACCTATAATAGCTAAAAAACCTATAACTAAATAGGAGATATTTCCACTTTGGGTAAATGTATGATAAGTAAGACCAAAAAGCAGAAATGCATCTGCATATCGGTCTAAAACAGCATCAAACCATCCACCGAAATCAGTCTCTTTATGTTTCAATCTCGCTACTTCCCCATCGCAGCCGTCAATAATAGAGGATATCTGGGCAAAAACTGCACCAGCGGCAAGGGCAATATAACTACCAAAAAAGAAGAGCGCCGCGGCTATTAAAGAAAGAATAAATGAAAAAAATGATATTTGATTTGGAGAGATATCGGTTTTTAAGAGATATCGTGTGATTTTAGCAGATATAGGTCTATTAAGATATCTTGCTACAGGACCATCGGTAGGCTTTTTTAATCTGTCTATCAAACATTTCTCAGCTTTTTGAAAGGTTCTTTCATCATCTATATCTATCCAGAAGTTCTCTTCTACGTCAAATGACTTGACCTTTCCCTCACGAACCAGTATTTTTATGCCTCCGGACAAAGAATCATTATTACAGCGTATTATACTTGTTTCCATTGCTGTGAAGATCGCAGGAGAGCAGAGAAAAATTCCAGTATCATAAGCATTATATTGCGTTATATTCTTTCCTATGTCTGTAATTTTATTATTATTGACAGAGACCTTTGTGACATCGTTAATATCAACAAAGCTATTTGAATCTGTTTTAAAATCAGTAGCTAATATAACCTCGCCCTTTTGTATTTTCTCATCTTTCAATCTTCTCAGAATATCTTCATCAAAGATATGGTCTCCCATCAATAATATAAAATTCTCTTTTAATGTCTCCTTTGCTTTAAGAACAGACGTGCCATTCCCCTTTCTCCAGTCATCATTTATGATATGAGTTATTTTTATATTTCTACGCTGTCCAAGCTCATCAAGAAAGAGCCTCACTTTTTTGCCATTGTAGCCTGTTACTACATAGAAATCCTCTATTCCACACCTTGCTGCAGTAAGTATTACACGTTCAATAATGGAGAGTCCCATAAGGGGGAGAAGAGGCTTTGATCCCCCCTTTTTTGACAATCTACTTCCTTTGCCAGCGGCAATGATAAGGCACTTCAATATTTTTTTATTAATCTCTTCGACCCGTGATAAATTCCTCTGTCACCTTGATAGCCAGATCATTTTCAGTATCGCATACAACACTCTCGCCTTCAATGTCCTGACCTGCGATAAATTCCTCTACCATCCTGTAGGCAAGATCATCATTGAACTGTCTTGGAGGATGTTTCATGAAATATGCAGAAGGCGAATATAAAACACCGCCTTTACTTCTATTAAGAGCCAGTTTACAACACCTGACTGAATCAATTGCCACTCCTGCGGAATTCGGGGAGTCTTCTACAGATAAACGTAATTCAAGATTCATGGGGATATCACCAAAAAGCCTTCCTTCCATTCGGATAAAGCAAATCTTGTTATCCTTTTGCCATGGAACATGATCACTTGGTCCAATATGGATGTTTTCAGCTTCAAGCCTTTCACTGAGAACTGATTGTACTGCCTCTGTCTTAGATTCTTTTTTCGAGGCAAGTCTGCTCCTGTTAAGCATATTAAGGAAATCAGTATTGCCGCCTGTATTTAACTGATATGTCCTGTCTAATTTAACTCCTCTTTTCTTAAATAAATCAGTTAACATCCTATGAGTAATTGTTGCACCAAGCTGAGCCTTTATATCATCACCAATTATCGGTAAATTTCTCTCCTTAAATCTATTTGCCCATTTAGCGTTACTCGCTATAAAAACGGGTATGTTATTTATAAATCCTACACCTGCTTCAAGGGCACATTCAGCATAGAATTTTGTAGCTTCCTCTGAACCTACAGGGAGATAATTCAAAAACATTTCAGCACCTGATTCTCTTAATGTATCGACTATATCTTCCTTTGTAGCCTCTTTTTCATCGCTTAAGATGAATGTATATTTCGCATCGTAATCTTTCATATGCTCAGAACATCCATCGAGTATCCTTCCCATCTTTACCTTTACATTTGTCTTGAGCATATCAGGACAAAACACAGTGGTGCAATTCGGTTCTGCGAATATAGCCTTATTTACTTCCTTCCCGACTTTTCTCTTATCAATGTCAAACGCTGCTACCACCTCAATATCATATGGCCTGTAACCACCGATGTCCCAGTGCATTAATCCGGTAGCATCTTTGGCATTCTTGCTCTTATAGTATTCAATGCCCTGAAGCAACGAACTTGCACAGTTGCCAATTCCTGCAATAGCGATTTTAATCTTCTCCATTAGAATTACCTCCTTGCTATAATGTTTATAATTACCAAAACCTTACATAATAGGTTACTATTACCAACTTGCGAAAGTCAGCGTTATTTGTTTTGGCCTTTTTGTCATTCCTGCCCCGCATCAAGTGCGGGATAAACTCCAGCAGGAATCTATGAAAACTCTGGATTCCCGTTTACACGGGAATGACAACTTCGGTTACGCCAATTTATACAATTAAGTACTAGGCTGGTGAGTGGAGTATAAGATATTACCAAAAACGTAATTTTTTATCAATAGTAATTTATTTCGAAGAATACAAAAAAATTGTTCCTGAAGTCTCGGGATGAGGGAAACAAAATATTTTCACCATTTTGAAGTACAGAGAGTTAAGATTGCCACGGTCAAAATGGTCACATAATTTATATAAAAACCAAGGGGTTAGCAAATATATGTCATGGATTCTTCATGCCTGTTGTAAATAAATAAGGCTTTATGTTACTATTTTTAACACTATAAAAATTGGCAATTCTCCATAATGAAGGAAAAATTTTAATGATAAAAAACGACCGCTGGATCAAGGAAATGGCTGAAAAGGGAATGATAAAACCCTTTGCCGAAAAACAGGTAAGAGAGGGTGTTATCTCCTACGGTATAAGTTCCTACGGCTATGATATGAGGATATCTGATAAATTTAAAATTTTTACTAATATAAACAATACCATTGTTGACCCTAAAAATTTTGACCCTCACAGTTTGGTCGATTATAAGGGGACGGTATGTGTGATACCTCCAAATTCATTTGTCCTTGCTACCTCTGTAGAGTATTTCAGGATTCCAAGGGATACAATAGTAATTTGCCTCGGTAAATCAACGTACGCAAGATGCGGAATAGTGGTTAATGTCACTCCACTTGAACCTGAATGGGAAGGCTACGTAACAATAGAAATATCCAACACTACCCCGCTGCCTGCCAGATTATATGCCAATGAAGGCATCGCGCAGCTTATATTTTTGGGTGCTGATGAAATCTGTACACTGTCCTATGCGGATAAGACAGGTAAATATCAGGCACAGAAAGGCATAACACTGCCGAAAATATAAAACAGAAAGGATTCAAGGGATCTAGGGGTCAAGGATTCAAGTGATAGAATAAATCTTTTTAAATTTTGTTTTCACTCGAATCCTGGAATCCTTGAACCCTGTAGTTTAATTTTATGGACACAAAAGACCGCATAATTATTGCCCTTGATACATCTGATTATGAAGAGGCTATGGGCATTGTTAAAAAATTTAAAGAACATATAAATATATTCAAGGTCGGCTCCGAGCTCTTCACCTCTATTGGCCCAAAGATAATAGAAGGCATCAATGCAATGGGTAAAAAAGTATTTCTTGACCTTAAATATCATGACATACCTGATACGGTGGCTAATTCTGCCAGGGTAGCAGCAGAACTTGGGGTATTTATGTTCAATGTACATACTCTCGGTGGCCTTGATATGATGAAAAAGGCAGCTCAGACACTTGTCAACATCTCTCTTAAGAAAAACATTGAAAGGCCGAGACTGCTTGGGGTAACAATCTTGACCAGTGTAGACCAGGCCTGCCTCAGAGACGAACTCGGCATAGGCCAGCGCATGACTGCTCAGGTCAGGCATCTTGCCGGCCTTGCTTTAAAGGCCGGGCTGGATGGTGTAGTTGCATCTCCGCTGGAAACAGAAATAATAAGGTCTCATTGCGGCCGTGGTTTTTTAATAGCCACCCCGGGCATCAGGCCGTCATGGACTCCGCCGGATGACCAGAAAAGAACCATGACACCAAAAGAAGCATTAAGAAAAGGGGCTGATTACCTTATAATAGGCAGGGCTATAATGTCTCAGCCCGATCCAATCAGTACGCTGAAGCGTATTGAGAAGGAAATGGCAAATGCATAAAAAACTTCGTTTCTTTACTTTTAACTTTTAATTTTTAACTTTTCTTTTTATGGTTATCCTGCCTTCCAGAAAAAAATTCATAGAACATGCAATGAAGGGGGAAATATCCCCTGTTTATACAGAACTGCCTTTTATACCTCCTCAGCACGCTTACGAGACAATTAAAGGACCTAACAGCTTTCTACTGGAAAGCATAAAAGGACCGGATAAGATTGCCAGATACTCGTTCGCAGGGGCAGAACCTTTTTCTGTTTTTAAAGCAAAAAATGGCACTGTTGAATTAGAATTAAGTGGCAAAAAAGTTAAATTTAAAAAACCACCTTTGAAAAAATTAAAGGCACTGCTCGAATCTTATAAATTAGAAGCACCTGAATATTCAGCTCGAATGCAAAAGGATTTCCCTCCTTTTTTAGGTGGAGCCGTAGGCATGATAAGCTACGATTTTGTTCATTATTTTGAGCATCTGCCAAAAACTGCTGTTGACGATCTTAATATACCCGATGCACATTTTCTCTTTGTTGATACTCTCTTTGCATTTGATCACAAGAATAAATCAACTTTTATTATTTCCTGTCCCGCCGCAAGTGAAATTGTTATCAAACCGGGACCACCAGTGGAAAACTGGGGTAGTCATTATGATACTGCCTGTGAAAAAATAAACAAACTTTATGAGAAAATTAATCCAATCCTCTATACCCATCATCGGAGTCGAGTCGATCCGACTCTGCTAAAGAGAGGAATGGGAGGTTTTCAGGCAAAAAAATTAAAATCGTCTATTAAAATACAGCACGAAATGGGCAAAGACAATTATGTCAGTATTGTAAGGAGAACAAAGGAATATATAAAGGCAGGAGATATTTTTCAGGCTAATCTTTCTCAAAGAGTATCAGCCAATATCGGGAACACAGACCAATGGGGAATATACAAATTACTTAGCAGGATAAACCCTTCTCCTTTTGCAGCATATCTGGATATGGGAGATTATCAAATTCTGAGTTCCTCTCCTGAAAGATTGTTAAAGTTTGATAAAAATACTGTTGAAACAAGACCTATTGCAGGAACCAGACCACGAGGGAGCGATGCTCAGGGCGACCGGCAAATGAGGGCAGATCTACTGATTAACGAAAAAGAGCGGGCTGAACATCTGATGTTAATAGACCTCGAGCGGAACGACCTGGGGAAAATTTCTGACTACGGCTCTGTTGTGGTTGATGAATTTATGATAACAGAGGATTATTCTCATGTCATCCATATTGTGTCAAACATTAAAGGCACAGCTGCAAAGGGCAAAGACTGTTTTGATGCAATAAGGGCAGTCTTCCCGGGAGGTACAATAACAGGCGTGCCAAAAGTAAGGTGTATGGAAATAATTGACGAACTCGAACCTGTAACAAGGGGGCCATATACAGGTTCCCTCGGGTATATAAGCTTTACCGGGGCAATGGATTTAAATATCATTATCAGGTCATTTGTTATCAAAAACGGTATTGCTTATGTACAGGCAGGGGCCGGTATTGTTGCAGATTCTGAACCGGAAAAGGAATATTTCGAGACCCTGAAAAAAGCAGAGGCGCTTATAAAAACTCTGGAGATGTTGTA